>NZ_JBFPJR010000040.1:0-30130 GCF_040838215.1 Nocardioides eburneus
GTGCGCGGGGTTGTTCCGCCGCAGCAGGTAGGCACCCTCGGCGAAGACCGTGTCGAACTGGCCGCCGACCACGTGGAAGGCGGTCGGCCGGTTCGGCCCGGCGTCGAGGACCCAGATCCGGACCCGCTGGCCGACCTTGGCGCGGAGCGGTCGGGCGTCGTACTGGTCGGCATAGCCGTTGAAGACGACCGCGTCCGGCTTCTCGGCCATGACCTTGTCGACGTCGACCGAGGCGCCCTGGTCACCGAGGTAGAGCTCGGACTGCACGAGGACGTAGCTGTGCGCGACCGGCGGCAGGTCGGGCGGGTCGATCACGACCGCGCCGAACATGCCGTTGGCGATGTGGGCCGACATCGGCATCGTCGAGCAGTGGTAGAGCCAGATCCCCGAATGCCGCGCGGTGAACCGATAGGTCAACGACTCGCCCGGCGCCAGCGTGCGCATCGGCCGGTCGGGGGCGACGTCACCGGCATGGAAGTCGATCGAGTGCCCCATCGAGGTGTCGTTGACCAGCCGGATGACGAACCGGTCGCCGATCCGTCCGTGCAGCGTCGGTCCGGGCATGGTGCCGTCGTAGACCCACAGCTGCTGGCGTACGCCGGGGGCGACCTCGGCCTCCAGGTCGCTGACGGTGAAGGTACGACGGATCACGTGGCCCTGCGGCAGCGGCGGCAGCGTCGGATCGTGGGCGGTGAACCCCGGGTCGGGCTTCGCAGCGAAGTCGAGGCGGGCTGCGGCGGAGCCGCTGCCGTCGGCCGCATCCGAGCTGCCCTGGTCCATGCCGGGCATCGTGGAGCCGGCGGAGTCCGGGGAACTGGTCGCGTCGGCAAGGGGCGCCGCGGCGCCCGAGACCCGGATGTGCAGGACCATCCCCATCTGGCGGTGGCCCGGCATGGAGCACCATCCCTCGATCGCGCGGCCGACCACCCCGACGTCCAGACGCGCGGAAGCACCGGGCGCGAGAGGCGGGGTGTGATCGCCGGAGTCGAGGACGAGGTCGTGGACGTCGCGGTCATCGGTGTTGCGGACCGTGATCACGAGCCGGTTGCCGGCTGGCACCGTGATCGTGCTGGGGCTGAACCGCATGTCGGCGGCCCGGACCTCGACCGTGGTGGTGCGTCCGGTGGCCGCGACCCCGGCGGAGGCGGCGCGGTGGGAGGCGCCGGCCAGCGCCGACGGGTCGACGGCCACCCCGACCGCCACGGCGAGCACGACGACCGAGAGCGCGGTGGCGACGAGTCCGGTCACCTGTCCTCGCGGCCGTTCCCCGGCGACGGACGCCGGGCCGGTGCGCTGCGTCTTCGGCACGGAGAGCGGCGCCGCCTGCCGGGCGCGCCGGGCCGCGCGCATGGCAAGGAACATCAGGGGCAGGAAGGCGGCGAGCGCGACCAGGATCGCCGCGGCGAGCGCGACCCGCACCCACGGCGGCACCGGCAGCAGGGCGATCGGGAGGGCGGCGTTGACGACGGTGACCCGGAGCGCGCCACCCTTGTCGAGCACGGTGTTGGCCGCGCGTACGCCGGCCGGCCCGCGCCCCACCGAGACCGGGATCAGGTAGGACAGCGCGCCGAGCAGCACCTGGGCCCCGAAGCCCACCGCCAGGGCGGGGGTGAGGGACTCGACCCGTTCATGGGCCACGTCCCAGCCGCCGGCGGTCGCGACCAGGGCGCCGAGCGCGACCACGAGCCCGGTGAGCCACCCGACGGCGGCCAGCACCGACCAGGTCGGGAAGTGCGCCGGAGCCTTCTGGCGCAGGGCGAGGACGAACGGCCGGGCGAGCAGCACCAGGCCGACGGCGTACGCCAGCATGCCGACGCCGACCAGCGGCCGGAGCCCGGCGACGCACCCCATGGCCGCGACCGCCAGGCCTCCCAGCAGCGGCCACAGTGCCCGACGCGCGGCACGCTCGGCACCGTCGGCGATGCGGGTGCGGAGCATGGTCGGCCACAGCGTGACCAGCGTGCCGAGCACGGTGAGCCCCACCCAGCCGAGCACGTTGACGATCACGTGGGCGGTCATGAGCCGCTCGTGCCACGCCATCGGCAGACCGCGCGCCATCAGCACGCCGAACACCACGCCGACCGGCAGCAGCGCCGCCGCCGCGACGTAGTAGCGGATCGTCACCGCGAAGCGGGACCCGAGGCCGCGGCGCAGCTGCCGGACCAGCGAGAGCGCGTGCCAGCCGACCGCGGCCACCACGGCGCCGGCGCCCGCCACGACCACGCCCCAGCGGACGTCGGGGACGCCGACGAGCACGGCGAGGACGCCGCCGTTGAGCAGACCCAGTCGCACGGAGCGGGCCCGGCGGTCGGCCGGCGTCACGGCGTTGTGCAGCAGGGCGTCGGCGAAGTGCTGGCTCCAGACCAGGATGGAATGCGTGATCGCGCCGAGGAGCAGCAGGTGGAGCAGCAGCCACCGCGGCGCCGGGACCTGGCGGTGGATCAACGCCACCACGACCGCGGCCAGCAGCCACAGCACCGCCGGCAGGTCGCGCAGCGGGTCGAACCTGCGCTTGTGCTCCACCTCCGCCGGGCGGGTCCCGATCCTCATCGCGCCCTCCTGCGCGTCGGACGGAGCGACCACACGATCAGGGCCGCGAAGGCCAGCAGCGCGACCTCGTTGAGGACACCGCCGACCTGCCAGGCCACGTGGACGCCCCGCGCGTCGCCCAGATAGAGCCGGACCGCCAGCGAGAGATGGAGCAGCCCCAGCGGCAGCCACAGGACCGGATGCCACGGCAGAGGCCGGCGCAGGACGGCCGGCATGATCACCGGCGCGTGCGCCATGACCATGGAGATCGTGAAGCCGAGGAAGACCGCATGGATGACGGCGTCGTACGCCGGCCCGCTGACCGCCGGTCCGAGCAGCCAGACGACGCCGGCAACGGCCAGCCAGACATAGCCGGCGAGCATGCTCGTCGCCATGAACCGGGTGAGGCCCCGGTCGCGGACCGTCCTGCGGGCGACGTCGTGGCGCGCCAGCCAGAGGGTCAGGGTCAGCAGCGCGACACCGAGCAGCGCACTGCCGGCGGCCGGCCAGAGCAGCGCCGCCACCGTGGCCCCGAGGACCGCGGCCGCCAGGACGACGAGGGTCCTCCCCGCACTCGGTCCCATCGCGAGGCGGGCCAGCTCCAGCCGCTCCCCCGCGATGGTGAGCACGAGGAAGCCGGCGAGCCACGGGACCAGCAGCGGCATCGAGGTCCCGCCGAGCCAGAGCGTCGCTGCTCCCACGGCGAGCACGACGCCCAGGGCCTCGACCAGCACCGCGTCGTCGCGCTGCCGTCGCCACAGCGGGACGTAGACCGCCCCCATCGCGACGGTCCCCGCCAGCAGGACCGACTGTCCCACCGCGATCGGGATCGGGGCGAGCAGCAGCACGCTGCCGAGCCCGAGGAGCGCGGGCGCGACCAGCGCCACCCGCCGGCGCAGCGCCACCGCGCGTTCCAGGCAGATCAGAGTTCCGACGAACCCGAGGGTCATCAGCATCCCGTGCACCACAGGGAGCCGGTCGGTCCGGACCGGTGCCGGCACGCCCAGGAGCACGAGCCCTGCGTCGAGGCCGGCGAGCATCGCCACGGCCGCGGGGAGCATCAGCCAGGCCCGGCGCCGTCCGGGCGTCGTACGACGTCGGGCCGGCGCCTCCTCCGCGCCGGTGCGGGCGGCGCGGGACGCGACGTCGGTCACCTTCGCCCGCCGTTCAGGCGGAGCACGCAGGCCCCGGGTTCGGCGAAGGGTAGGAGCTGTGCATCGGGCTCCGTCGCGCCGTACTCCTCGAGGGCGCCGACGACGAGGCCGAGGTGGACGTTGCAGACGATCGCGGGCTCCTCCTGGGCTGCCTCCAGCAACGGGCAGCGGGTCAACCGGAGCTCGGCGGTGTCGGCAGCGGCGTTGCGCTCGTCGGACCCGTCCTCCGGGGCGAACCCGAGGCTCTCGAGCAGGTCGCGCACGCGCTCGGTGGCGTGGACGCCCTCACCACGCTCGACCGCTCGGGCCGCGGCGAGGCTGTGACCCCAGTCGTGTCCGGCGTCGATCGCGTCGTCCTCGGCATGCTCGCTCGTGCGCCGCAGGGTGCGGGCGAGGGCCGCGGCGAGGCCGGCGTACTCATCGGCCGTGCTGGGCCGGGGCCGCCAGAGCCACGCGGGCCGGCCCCGGCCCCGCGGCGCGCCCCGCTCACGCGAGACCAGCCCTTCGCCGGCCAGCCCCTCGAGGTGGCCGCGGACGGTGTTCTCGTGAAGGCCCGACAGCTCGACCAGCGTCGCGAGGGTGGTCGGACGGCCCTGTTTCTCGAGCAGCTCGAGGAGGGCTCGCCGCGCTCGGGAGAGGGTCGCGACCGCGGGCGTGCGCGCGGACCTGGGACCGAAGGAGGAAGAGCCCTGGATTTCCACGGTAATAACTGTAATAAACTCAGGGAGACGGGACCAGTCCTCACGACACCACCGGGTGCCACGGTCCCGAGAAGGAGCCACCGATGAACGACGTCGTCATCTCAACCACCCCGGCCGACGCGGACGCAGTCGAGGAGATCCGGTCCCACCATGCGGAGCTGACCGGCGCACTGACCACGAAGGTGTCGGCGCTGGCCGGAGCCGTCCGTGCGGGTCAGGACGCGGGTCCCGCACGCGACGCCCTCGTCGAGTGGTGCGGCTCGGCGCTGCTGCCGCACGCCCGCGCCGAGGAAGCGGCGCTCTATCCCGCCGGCGGCGCACTGCCCCGAGCGCAGCTCCTGGTCGAGGCGCTCGTCGCCGAGCACCACGCCCTCGGCGAGCTGGTCGACACGCTCCGGCGTACGGGCGACCCGGTGGACGCGGTCGGTGCCGCGACCGCCCTGCGGGCGGTCTTCGAGTCCCACGCCGAGAAGGAGAACGCCCAACTGCTGCCGGCGCTCGCCGAGGCGACGGAGGTGTCGCTCACCGATCTCCTGGCCCGGATGCACGACACGCTGGCCGCCGACCGCCAGGACGCCGGTCGGACGGCGCAGCAGGGCGGCGGACACACCTGCAGCTGCGGCGAGCACGATCCCGCCGGCGACCCCGAGCTCGACGCCCGGGTCGTGCCGCACGCGATCCGGCACGCCACGATCTTCGGGGCGCTGGACGGCGTACGCCCCGGAGCCGCCATGGTGCTCATCGCCCCGCACGACCCGCTGCCGCTGCTGGCCCAGGTCGAGCAGCGCGACCCCGGAGCCTTCGAGGTGAGCTACCTCGAGCGCGGGCCCGAGGCCTGGCGGCTGCGCTTCGCCCGCCGCTAGGACCGGCATGGACACGACGAGGCCCGACGGGCCCACCGAGCTCGCGTGGATGGAGCAGGCCGCCTGCCGCGACGAGGATCCGGAGCTGTTCTTCCCGATCAGCGCGAAGGGCGCCGGCCTGGCCCAGGTCGCCGAGGCCACAGAGGTCTGCCGCGGCTGCCCGGTCCGCGAGGCGTGTCTGCGCTATGCGCTCGATACGGGCCAGGAAGGCGGCGTCTGGGGCGGACTCACGGAGGAGGAGCGCCGAGCCCTCCGACGACGCGGCTCCCGGGTCCGGAGCGTCGGACTGGCGCCGGCGGCCACCCCGCGCGACGCCTCACCGCCGAACGGGACCGGATCCGCCGCGACGCCGGTGAGCGTCACCTAGCCGAGGCAGAACTCGTTGCCTTCGACGTCCTGCATGACGAGGCACGCCTCGTTGTGGTCGTCGGCCGGCAGCAAGCGGAGTCGTCGTGCGCCGAGCGCCTCCAGCCGAGTGGCCTCGGCTTCCAGGACGGCGACCCGGTCCACGCCGGTCAGACCCGTTCCACAGCGCACGTCGATGTGGAGCCGGTTCTTGACTGCCTTCGCCTCGGGCACCCGCTGGAAATAGAGCCGCGGCCCGATGCCTTCGGGATCCTGGCAGGCCCACGATGAGTCTCTCTGCTCGGTCGGAAGTGAAGCGTCGAACGCTTCCCAAGAGTCGAAGCCGGGCGGGGTCGGCGGGTCGACGTAGCCCAGCACCGCCTTCCAGAATTCCGCGACCACGCGCGGACTCGCACAGTCGAAGGTCACCTGGATCTTCCTCACGGCCGGCATCGGGCCAGCCTAGACATCGGGCCACTGCCGATCCAGAGGAGCCCGGACGGTCGCGCGCGGCCGCCGAGCGAAGCGGAGCGTGTTGTCCTGCAGGCTCCTCGACCTAGGTGAGGACCCCTGTCACCCGGACACCAACCGCTCGAGCTCGGACCGCCCGGGCAGGTCCGTCGGCTCGACCAGCTCGCCGCTGCGGACGTAGTAGAACCCTGCCCGGACGGCCTCGAGCGGCACGCCCACGAGCTCCGCCCAGGCCACCCGATAGATCGCGAGCTGGAGCGGGTCGGCGGTCTGCCGCTGGTTGGTCTTCCAGTCCACCAGGAGATAGCCGGGCTCCCCGGCACCCGGCGACGGGGGCGGCTCCTCGTAGACCGCGTCGATCCGCCCCCGGACGACCTGACCGGCAAGCACCAGCGCGAACGGCGCCTCCACCCGGTAGGGCGCCCGGTGGGCGAACGGACCGCGCTCGAAGGCGGCGATGACCTCCTGCAGGTCCGACTCGTCGTCGATGCCCGCGTCGGCGCGCCCGGGCAGCTCGTCGGGGTCGAAGAGGTCCTGCTGACCGAACCGCGCCTCCACCCAGGCATGGAAGCGCGTGCCGAACCGGGCCGCGGACGACGGCGGACGCGGCATCGGTCGGGCGAGATCGCGGGCGAGCTCCTCGGGGTCGTCGCGAAGCCGAGCCATCGCGGTCGCGGACAGGCTGGACGGCAGGGGTACGACGATCTCGGGGGACCGCTCGCGGGCAGCCTCCTCGATCAGCCGGGCGATCTCGTCGTCCCACTGCTGCACGCGCTCGAGCAGCACGACGTCCTCGATCAACGGCTCGCTGGTCGTCTCGCGCACGCGGCGCGCAGCCTCCAGTCTGCGCTCGACCTCCGCGGTGTGGTGGTCGATCGGCCACGGCAGGTCGACGACGCGGTCGGCGTAGGGACTGGTCTCGGCCCTGTTGTCGACGACCTCGGCCCACCGGTCGGGCCGCGCGCCCCACCCCACCATCGCCTCACGCGTGCGCTCGAGATAGACCGACGGTCCGAGGCCGCGCTTGAGGTGGGGCGCCCACCGCCAGCAGGAGACGAGCAGACGATGGCGGGCGCGGGTCCAGGCGACGTAGGCCAGCCGGAGCTCCTCGAGCTGCTCGTGCTGCTTGCGCCGTGCCAGCAGGTCGGCGATCGCGTCGGCGTCGTGGCCCTCGAGCTGCGGCAGGTCGCGGGCGTCGCCCCGGAGCTCGGCGGGCATCACCTGAGGCACGGTCAGCCAGCTGGACCGCCCCTGGCTCGTGGGGAACTTCGTGTGGACGACGCCGACCAGGAAGACGACGTCCCACTCCAGGCCCTTGGACCGGTGGACGGTCAGCAGCTTGACCGAGTCCGCCTCGCTCGGCGTCGCGACGTCGAGACCCTGCCCGAACTCGTCCTCGGCCTCCAGCCAGGCCAGCAGGGCGGCGAGCGTGACCTGCCCGTCGACGGCCTGGAACTCCGCGACCGCCTGGAGGAACAGGTCGAGGTTGTCGCGCCGCGCCGTGGCCGCGGGGCTGACCGAGGAGGCCAGCTCGACGTCGATGCCGGTCACGTCGACGATCCGGCGGACCAGGTCGAGGATCGGCTCGCCGACGGCGCGGCGGAGCGAGCGGAGCTCGTCGGCGAGCATGCGGAAGCGCTCCCGCGCCTGCGCCGAATAGGGATAGTCCGCCTCGTCCCCGGGGTCGTCGAGGGCGTCGCACAGCGACGGGAGCTCGGTCGGGTCGGCACCGGCGACCGCCGCCTCGAGCTGCTCCTCGAGATCGCCGAACTCCTCTCCCCCGCCCTGCACGCCCGCGAGCTCGCGGCTGCGTCGTCCGAGGAGCGCCAGGTCGCGTGGACCGATCGCCCAGCGCGGGCCGGCGAGCAAGGTCAGCAGCGCGGCGTTGGCGGTGACGTCCTGGACCAGCTGGAGCGTCGCCACCACCTCGGCCACCTCCGGCAGCCGCAGCAGTCCCTTCAGCCCGACGATCTCGACCGGGATCTCCCGCGACGTCAGTGCGTCGAACACCGCCGCGGCCTGCGCGTTGTCGCGGGTGAGGACGCCGATCTCCTTCCACGACGGCTCGGGCATCGCGCGATGGGCCGCGGCCACCTCGTCCGCCAGCCAGGCCAGCTCGTCGTCGTACGTCTCGTGGACGACGGCACGCACCTCGCCCGGGGCCGCGCCCTCCTTGGTGCGCAGGCGCTCGTGCTCGCGCCCGTCGTAGAGCTCGCTCGCGAGGTGGTTGGCGACGGCGAGGATCCGCTCGTCGGAGCGGCGGTTGACCGTCAGAGAGTAGGACGGCGTGCGACCCTCCCTGGTCGGGAAGTCGCGGCCGAACTCGAGGATGTTGCTCACCGAGGCGCCGCGCCAGCCGTAGATCGCCTGGTTGGGGTCGCCGACAGCCGTGACCGGGTGGCCGCTGCCGAAGAGGCGGGAGAGCATCTGGGCCTGGGCCACCGACGTGTCCTGGTATTCGTCGAGCAGGACGACCTTGAACTTCGCGCGCTCGATCTCGGCCACTTCGGGCGACTCGACGGCGAGGCGGGCGGCCAGGGCGATCTGGTCGGAGAAGTCCATCAGCCCGAGCTGGTCCTTGAGCCGCCGATAGCCCTCGACCAGGTCGAGGAGCTCGGCCCGACGGATCGTCGCGGTGATGGCCTTGCGGACCGTCTCGAGGCGCCCCTTGACCTTCTTGCCGGCGGCCAGCTCCTCCTCCAACGACGCGGCCTCGGCCTGGAACAGGGCCCGCTCGTTGGCGTCGTAGGCGCGCACTCGCGCGGGCGTCACGAGGTGTTCGCTGAGCTCGCCGTCGAGCGCGAGCAGCCACTGGACGACGTGGCTCGGCGAGTCGCTGAGCTCGACCACGGGACGTGCGTGGCGCTGCACCGCTCGGGCCGCCAGCTGGTAGCGGCTGGCGTCAGCGATCAACCGGGTGTCGGGCTCGTGGCCGATCCGCAGTCCGTGCTCGGAGAGCAGCGCCGAGGCGTAGGAGTGGTAGGTCGCGACCGTGGGCTCCTCCGGCTCGTCGGTCTCGTCGGGATCCCGGGGCCGGCTCGTCCGGTCGGGCAGCAGGCCCGCCTGGCGCAGGCTGTCCCGGATCCGACCCTGGAGCTCGGCCGTCGCCTTCGTGGTGAACGTGAGCCCCAGCACCTCCCCCGGCTCGACCTGACCGGTCGCGACGAGCCAGACCACGCGAGCGGCCATCACCGCGGTCTTCCCGGAGCCGGCACCCGCGATCACGACCGCCGGCTCGAGCGGCGCGGTGATCGCGGCGAACTGCTCGTCGCTGTAGAGCCAGTCGTGGCCCATGAGCGCAGCGAGCTGCTCGGGGGTCTCGACGGTCAGCGAAGCCTGGAGCGCGGTCATGAGAGCACCGATCCTGAGGCGTGGGCGGGACAGAGGGCGGCGAACGGGCAGCGGTCGCAGTGGCTGCCCGGCCGGGCGACGAAGGTCTCGGAGCGGATCGCGGCGACGGCCTGCTCGAGCTGGCCGATGATCGCGTCACCACCGGGTGCCTGAGCCTGCACCTTCGGCTGGTCGCCACCGTGGCGGAGCTGGACCAGCTCCGCTCCCCCGGACGCCGCAGGGCCACCGACCAGCTCGTCGGCCGCACCCTGGTCGACGGCCAGCTGGTAGAGCCCCAACTGCGCGTGCTCCTTCACCTCGGCGGCGGTCGGAGGATATTTCCCGGTCTTGAGATCGACCACGACGACGCGGGGGGAGCCGTCCGAGCGCTCCTCCAGCTCCAGCCGGTCGGCGTACCCGTGCAGGACGACACGCGACCCGTCGGGCAGCGTCACCTCCGCTCGCAGGCGCTGCTCGAGACCGATCACGGTGCGCGCGCCGGGGCGCTGATGCCAGGCGAGGAACCGGGCGAGCGCCTCACGGACCGCCTCACGCTCGCGTGAGGCCGACCACGGCGTCCGGAACTCCAGCTGTCCCCAGACCTCGTCGACCAGCGGCATCAGGTCGTCGACGCTCGCCGCCTCGAGCCGGCCGCGGGCGATCTGCTCGGCCACGGCGTGCACGACCTTCCCGAATCCCTGGCTGGCCGTGCTGATCTCGGCGCCGCCGGCCTCGCGGCGGAGGAACCACTGGGCCGGGCAGCGCAGGATCCCCTCCAGCGCTGAGGCGGAGAGCGTCACCGGCTCGTCGACGGGGCGGACCGGCGTGAGGGAGCTCGACGGCGCCCGCATCCCCCACCAGGTGGAGGGGTCGGCAGCCGGCGCGATCGGGCGCCCGGACACCTCCGTGGTCGCGAGCGTCCGCAGCCGCGCCGCGGCCGCCTGGCGCAGCGGCTCGGGCTGGTCGGGGTCGGCGAGCGTACGCCGCAGCTCCGCGACGAGTCCGGCCATCGACAGCGGGCGCTCGGGGCGGCCGATCCGGTGGCGGATCCGGTCGGACGGCACGCCGAGCTCGGTCAGGAACCGGGACGGCTGCTCGCCGTCGTCGTCGGGCGACTTCACTGCGGTGACGACCAGCCGCTGGCGCGCACGCGTCACGGCGACGTAGAAGAGCCGGCGCTCCTCGGCCAGCATCGCGGCCCGGCTCAGCGGCGGCAGCAGCCCGCCCTGCTCGACCGGCGCGATCCGGTCGGCGCCGAGCAGGGAGTCGCGGCGACGCAGATCGGGCCAGGCGCCCTCCTGGACGTGGGCGACCACGACGAGCCGCCACTCGAGCCCCTTGGACCGATGAGCGGTCAGCAGCCGCACCGCCTCGCCCCGCACGCCGCGGTCGGCCAACGTGTCGGCGGGGATCTCCTGGGCGCGCAGCGTCGCCAGGAAGGAGGCCACCGACGTGTGGTCACGCTGCTCCTCGACCTTGGCCGCGGTCTCGAAGAGCGCGCAGAGCGCGTCGAGGTCGCGGTGGGCGAGCCGCGCCGCCTGGCCGCCCGTCTCGGTCGCCTGGCGGAGCCGGCGGCCCCAGTCGGTGCCGTCCCAGAGCACCCACAGGATCGTCTCCGCGTTGGCTCCCTCCGCGACCTCGGCCCGGGCGCGCGCGACGAGGGCGGCGAGCCGGGCGGTCCGTCGCGCGGCCGTCCCGTCGCCGGCGTCGACCAGCCCGGGCTCGAGCACGGCTCGCCGGAGCAGCTCGGAGGCGGAGGTGTCCGGGTGGCGCGCGCGCAGCCCGCGCACCAGTGCCCGGACGTCGGTCGCGTCGAGCCCACCCAACGGTGAGACCAGCAGCTCCTCCGCCCGATCGGCCCGGACGTAGCGGTCGTCCTCAGGATCGTCCACCTCGGCGTCGACGACGAGCCCCAGCGCGTTGAGAAGGACGACGACGGCGGGCTCACGCACGAGCGGCGTCTCGTCACTCGCGACCTCGACGGGAACGCCCGCGGCTGTCAGCGCGCGCCGCAGCTGCGGGATCGAGCTCCGCCCCGACCGCACCAGCACCGCCATGTCGGACCAGCCGACGCCGTCCTCGAGGTGGGCCCGGCGCACGAGGTCGGCGATGTGCTCGGTCTCCGCCCGGGCGGTGTCGAAGGTGGCGATCTCGACCGCGCCGGGGCCGAGGTCGCTCGGCACCGGCTCCGGGTTGCGGAACGCGGCGTACGCCTCGGCGGGGATCGCCCCGCGCACGGCGATCCCGGCGGCGATCGAGCGGGACGCTCGCAGCAGCCGCGAGCCGAACCGCCGGGTGCGGCCCAGCGGCACGACAGGGGCCGGCCGGCCCTCACGGGTCGGGAAGGCCCGCGGGAAGTCGAGGATCCCGCGCACGTCGGCGCCGCGGAAGCCGTAGATCGACTGGTCGGGGTCGCCGACCACGACCAGGTCGCGGCCGTCACCGGCCAGCGCCCGCAACAGCGCGACCTGGCTCGGGTCGGTGTCTTGGTATTCGTCCACGAAGACGCACGAGTAGGCCGTGCGCAGCTCGTCGCGATGTCGCTCGGCCTCGATCACCCCACGGGTGATGAGGTCGGGATAGTCGATCGCGGACTGGCTGCCGAGCACGTCGAGGTATTGCTCCAGGAAGAGACCGGCCGCGACGAACTCGGGCACCGACTCGGCGCGACCGAGCTCGACCAGCTGGTCGGGGTCGAGACCGCGCTCGCGGGCGCGGGCGATCACGGCCTGCACCTCGCGCGCGAAGCCACGCGTGCCGACCGCGGCCTTCAGCGAGTCGGGCCAGCGGACCGACTCGGGGTGGTCGGTGAGCAGCTCCTGGAGGACGACGTCCTGCTCCGGGGCCGACAGCAGCCGGAGAGGAGCGGCGTAGAGCTCCACCGGCGCGTAGCGCCGCACGAGGCCGTAGGCGAAGGAGTGGAACGTCGAGGCCAGGCCGCCCGACATCGTCCGCCCCAGCCGCGCCGTGACCCGGTCACGGAGCTGCTCGGCGGCCTTGCGCGAGAAGGTGAGCGCGAGGATCTCGTCGGGCCGCGCCCCGCGTCGCTCGATCCGGTCGACGACCGCCTCGACGAGCGTGGTCGTCTTGCCCGTCCCGGGGCCGGCGAGCACGAGCAGCGGCCCGCCCGGGTGGTCGACCACGCGCCGCTGCTGCTCGTCGAGGGCGGGCGCCGCCGCCGTGGTCGGCGGCGGCTCGAGGCGGTACGTGGTCATGGCGCAACCCCATCATGGACTACCGACAGCCCGGGTCGCCGGACGCCCGGGCGACCCGACGCCGGGCCGCACGCGCCAGCCGGGCGGACGCCCCCTCGGATCAGCTCGGGACGGTCCGCTCACCCTCCGCCGGCGACGCCTCGACGGCCTCCTCCGGCTCCTCGTCGAAGCGCGGGTCGGCCATGAGGTACTGACCGAGGAGGCCCGGCCGCTTGCGCTCCTGGCGCCGCGGCTCCGGGACGAACCGCCCCTCGACCGTGTCCCAGAACGCGTCGGCGATGCGCATCACGCGGCGCGCCACCCACCCACCCGGACCGGTATGAGGCAGGAAGGGGTGCGGTCGCGACGGCGCGCGCTCCTCCGCGGCGGCGAACTCCGCGGTGATCTCCTCCAGCCGGTCGTCGGAGAGGTCCTCGCCGAGCTGCTCGACCAGCCGGCACTCCTGCGCCCACTGCTGGTCGATGGCCTCCTCGACGTCGCCCCAGACCGCGTCCCAGTCGAACGCCGTCTCATAGGCCGAGCCGAACTCATGGGCCTTGACGTGGGCGAGGACCACCTCGAGCTCCTTCTCGGAGCCGAGATAGTCGTGGACCAACTGGCTGCCGTCCCCGCACATGTGCCGCACGCGCGGCAGGATGACCTGGTCGACCGCGTGCAGGTGCTTGCTCGTGCCGGAGAGGAAGAGATCGATCGGCGGACAGCCCCGGCGGGAGATCTCCGGCCGGTCGATCGTGGCGCGGGCGGAGACCAACCGCTCGCAGAGCTCGTCGTGCGTGTGCTGCAGTGCCTCCCGGAGGCACGTCGTCGTACCCATGTCGCCTCACCTCGCTGTGCGTGGCGTGTCTTCCATCGTGCTCCGTTCCGACACGAGCGGCAAGGCACCGGGGTTCAGGCCAGCGGCGAGCGCTCGTTGTAGGCGCCGGCCTCCTCCTGACCGGTGAGGTCGCGGATCGCGGCCATGATCTCGTCGGTCAGCTGCCGGCGCGCCTTCCCGAGCGGCACTTTGTCGAAGCGTCCGGCGACCTCGATGGGCTCGCCGAAGACGACGGTGATGGGCGCGAGGCGGAACCCGTTGGCACCGACCGGCTGGACCTTCTCGGTCCCCTTCAGCCCGACGGGTACGACGGGCACGCCGGCCGTCAGCGCGAGGTGGGCGACCCCGGTGCGACCGCGGTAGAGACGCCCGTCGCGCGAGCGCGTCCCCTCGGGGTAGATCCCGAACGAGTCGCCCCGACGCAGCACCTCGAGCGCCACGTCGAGCGACGCGATCGCGGCCTGCGGGTCGTCCCGGTCGACGGGCAGCATCCCGATGCCCTCGAACCACAGCCGCTGCAGGAAGCCCTTCACCCCGCGGCCGGTGAAGTAGTCGGACTTGGCCAGGAAGTGCACCGGCCGCGGCGACGTGCACGCGATGACGACGGAGTCGACGAAGCTGAGGTGGTTGCTGGCGAGGATCACCCCGCCCGAGCGCGGCACCCGGTCGCCGCCGCTCACCTTCGGCCGCCAGATCGCCTTGAGGAGCGGCGGGAGGATCAGGTGGAGGACGCGGTAGATCACGGGAAGGATCATCCCGCGCGCCGGCCGCGGACGTCAGCGGGGGCCGTCTCCACGAGACGGCCCCCACTCCCCCACCCGTCGCGACGACGGTGGGTCACTGGCTCTTCGCGGCGTCCACGAACTTCGTCGTGTAGGTCTTGCTCAGGTCGATGTCGTCCTTCTTGGCCTTGACCTGGTCGTTGAACGTGCCGAGGACGTCGAGGACCGTCCGCGGGCCGCTGTCGGGCATGACGCCGTCGGTCGTGAACATCTGCTTCGAGGCGGCGATGGCCTTCGTGTAGAGGTCCATGTCGCCGCCGGCGTAGTCCTTCGGCATCTTCGCCGCGATGTCGGCGGCGGAGTGGCTGCCGATCCAGCCCAGGGTCTTGACGAAGGCGGTGGCGACCTTCTGCACCGTCTCGGAGTTCTTCTCGACGTAGCCGCAGTCCATGTAGAGCGACGACGCCGGATAGAGGCCGCCGAGCGCCTGCTGGGTGCCGTCGACGGTGCGCATGTCGAGCAGCACCTTGCCGGCGCCCCGCTGGATGACCTGCTCCACGGTCGGGTCGGTCGTCATGCCGGCGTCGATGCCGCCGTTCTGCATCGAGGAGAGGAACGTCGAGCCGGCACCGGCCGTGACGGTGGCGTAGTCCTTGGTGTCCACGCCGTTCTTCGTGGCGAGGTACTGCGTCAGGTAGTCCGTCGAGGAGCCCGGCGAGGTGACGCCCAGCTTCTTGCCCGTGAAGTCGGCCGGGGACTTCAGCGACCCGGCGGCCTTCGTGGAGACCATCTCGACCTCCCCCGGCACCTTGGCGAGCTGGACGACGCTCTCGATGCACTTGTCCTGCGCCTGGAGCGTGACGGTGTGGTCGTAGAAGCCGACGACGCCGTCGACCTGGTGGGCCACGAGCTCGGTCTCGGCGCTGGCGCCGGACGGCTCGGTCATGAGCTTGACCTTGACGCCCTCGTCCTTGAAGTAGCCGAGCTCCTGGGTGAGCATCGCGGGCAGATAGATGACCTTGTCGATGCCGCCCACCATGATCGTCACCTCGTCCCCGCCCGAGGCGTTGCCGGCGCTGGAGCGCCCGCACGCCGTCAGGGAGGTGGCGGCGACGAGCACGCCGGCGACGGCGGCGACTGCCTTGGTCTTGCGATTCATGTCGTCCTTCTTTCGGTGGGGCCTGCCGCCGGATGCGCGCGGCGGTGCTGCGGGAGTGAGGAGTACGACGGCCGGGCCGGTGCCTCAGGCACCGGCGGCCTGCGAGGAGGCGGGCGGGCGCCAGGAGGTGAGCCGCTTCTCCAGCTGCGTGATGAGCCACTCGGCGACGAGCGCGATCACCGTGGTGACGAGCATCCCGGCGTACACGCCGGCGGCGTCGAAGTTGCCCTGGGCCTGGTTGATGAGGAGGCCGAGGCCGCGGTCCGCGCCGGTGTACTCACCGACGATCGCGCCGATCAGCGCGAAGCCGAAGGCCACGTGCATGCTCGCGAGGATCCACGACGTGGCGCTGGGCAGGATGATGGTGCGCATCAGTGCCCACCGGCCCGCGCCGAGGATCCGGGCGTTGTCGACGAGGGTCCTGTCGACCTCGCGCGCCCCCTGGAAGGCGTTGAAGAAGACCGCGAAGAAGACGAGGACCAGCGCGGTCGCCACCTTCGAGGTCATGCCCAGCCCGAACCAGATCACGAAGAGGGAGGCGAGCACGATGCGCGGGATGGCGTTCGTGCCCTTGATGAACGGCGAGAGCACCTCCGCGACGAAGCGTGCCCGACCCAGCAGGACCCCGAGCACCACGCCGAGGACCGTGCCGAGGACGAAGCCGAGGACGGCCTCCTCGAGTGTGGCGACGATGTTGGTCCAGATCGAGCCGTGGGACGTCCCATCGGTGAACCAGACGACGAGCTTGTCCCAGATCTTGCTCGGCATCGAGTAGTAGAACGGGTCCATGAAGGTCCGGCAGGAGAGCTCCCACGAGCCGAGCCAGAGGACCACGAGAAGCACGCGGACGCCGTTGACGGTCAGCTTCGAGTGACCCGACCTCCCGCGCACGAAGTCGAGGAGCTTGAACGGCGCGCCAGTGGGTGCATTCACGGGAGGCGTGACGGTCGGGGTGACGTGCTGGTCAAGCGACATTGCTGGCTCCTCGGGCTCGGGTGATCTCGACCTCTTCGCGCAGGCTGTCCCACACGCGGCGATAGAGGTCGGTGAAGGCGGGCGTCAGCCGGATCTCCTCGACCTTCCTCGGCCGCGGGAGGTCGATCTCGACGACGTCCTTGACGGTGGCGGGACCGGCGGTCATGACGACGACGCGGTCGGCGAGCGCGATCGCCTCGGTCAGGTCGTGGGTCACGAAGACCACGGCGGCGCCGGAGCCCGACCACAGCCGCAGCAGCTCGTCCTGCATGAGCTCGCGGGTCTGGACGTCGAGCGCGCCGAACGGCTCGTCCATGAGGAGGACCGTCGGCTCGGTGATGAGCGTCTGGGCCATCGCGACCCGCTTGCGCATGCCGCCGGAGAGCTGGTGGGGGTAGCGGTCCTCGAAGCCCGCGAGACCGACACGCTGGATCCAGTCGCGGGCGCGCTCGTGGGCCTGCTTGGCCGGCGTCTTGCGGTAGCGCAGACCGAGGGCGACGTTGTCGAGCACGGTCTTCCACGGGAGGATCGCGTCGCTCTGGAACATGTAGCCGACGCCGTCGGGGATGCCGTCGACGGGCCGGCCGTCGACGGTCACGGTCCCGACCGTGGCGGGCTCGAGACCGGAGACGAGCGACAGGGTCGTCGACTTCCCGCAGCCGGTCGGACCGACGACGGTGACGAACTCACCGCGGCGGACGTCCATGGTCACGTCGTGGATCGCCGTGAACGGCTTCCCGCTCTTCGTGCCGAACGTCTTGGTGGCGTCCCGCAGACTGATGGCGAGGTCTGCGCCGCTGCCGGCGCTGCTCTGGCTGGTGGTCATGGCGCGCCACGCTAGGAGTCGATGTGACCGCCGCCACAGCCTTGTGAGCGAAGCTCTCGTTCCCTGCACAAGTGGCGTTCTGCGCGTTCTGCTCATCGGGTGTCGCGGCTCTAGACTGACGAAGTGTCACGGTCGTCACACGCGCGGCGCTGGGCGCTGAGCACCCAGGGGGTCGCCCTGCTGGTGGCGCTCCTGCTCGCCGTCGTACTCCTGCTGCTGGGCGGCGCCGCCGAGCTGCTCCACCGTGACCTGCAGCAGGAGTACGAGCAGCGCGCCCTCGCCATCGCGCGGAGCGTGGCGCAGCAGCCCGGGCTCGCAACCGACGTGACGGCCTCGCGCCCGACCTCCGACGGGCCGGTGCAGCGGGCCGCCGAGGCGGTACGCCGCGCGACGGGCGCGCTCTACGTGGTGGTCACCGACGTCCACGGCGTCCGCTACAGCCACACGAACCCCGCCAACATCGGCAAGGTCGTCAGCACGAGTCCGGACGCCGCGCTCGCGGGCCGCGAGGTGGTCGTCGTCCAGCGCGGGACGCTCGGGATCTCTGCGCGCGGGAAGGTGCCGCTGCGCGACGCGCGCGGCCGGGTCGTGGGCGAGGTCAGCGTCGGCATCTCCATGAACGCCGTCAACGCCCGCACCTGGGACCTCGTCCTCGTCCTCAGCCTGATCGGCGTCGGCGCCCTGGCGGTCGGGGTGATCGGCGCCGTGACGCTCGGCCGTCGACTGCGGCGTACGACGCTCGGGCTGCAACCCGAGGAGATGGCGGACCTCCTGCGGGAGCATGCCGCCGTGCTCGGCGGCGTCCGGGACGGCATCCTCGCCGTGGACACGCGCGGCCTGGTGACCGTCGCCAACCCCGAGGCCGCCCGGCTGCTCGGCGTCGATCCCGAGCGCGGCCAGACCCCGCAGGAGGCGGGCGTGCCGGCGTCCGTCCGCACGCTGCTCGAGCAGGAGCCGGCGCCCGCGGGCACCGCCGTGGTCCTCGGCGAGCGCGTCGTGGTGGCCCATCGGCTGGCGGTCGAGCGCGACGGCCGCAGTCTCGGCACCGTGCTCACCCTGCGCGACCGCTCGGACCTCGACGAGGCGGCGCGCGAGCTCGAGGCGACCCGCGCGCTGACCGATGCGCTGCGCGCCCAGGCGCACGAGCACCGCAACCGGCTCCACGCGCTCGGCGGGATGCTCCATCTCGGCCGGCTCGACCGGGCCAAGGACTACCTCGAGGAGCTCCAGTACGCCGCCACCTGGGTGCCCGGGGTCGACGACTCCTACCTCGCCGGGCTGCTCGCCGCCAAGGCCGCTGTGGCGTCCGAGGCCGGCGTCCGGCTCGAGATCAGCCCGTCGACCTACGTCGCCGGCACGCTCACCTCCCCGCTCGATGTCGTGACCGTGCTCGCCAACCTGCTCGACAACGCCATCCGCGCCGCGGCCGCGGGCGACCGACCGCCGCGGGTCGAGGTGACGCTTCTGTCGGACGGCGCCGACCTCCTCGTCCACGTGGCCGACAGCGGGGACGGCGTCCCGCCCGCACTCGCCGAGTCGGTGTTCGGCCACGGCGTCACGACCCGCGCCGGCGGAGCCGACGCCCATGGGCTCGGGCTCTCGCTCGCCCGCCACACCGCCCGGCGGCACGGCGGCGACGTACGACTCCTCGACGCCGGAGGGCCCGACGGTGGCGCGGTCTTCGAGGCCCGGATGGCCGGCGTCGTGGCCGGGACGATCCGGGTCGAGGGGGCTGCCCCGTGATCGGCGTCCTCGTGGTCGACGACGACTTCCGGGTGGCCCGGCTGCACGCGGCGATGGTCGAGCGCGTTCCGGGCTTCGAGGTGGTCGGGCTCGCCCATACGGCCGAGGACGCCCTCGCCGCGGCCGCCGCGCTGAGGCCCGACCTGGTCCTCCTCGACGAGTACCTCCCCGACCGGCGCGGGTCCGCCATCCTGCGGGAGATGGAGGCCGCGGTCATCATGATCACCGCCGATAGCGACGCCGCCGCCGTACGCCGCGCGGTCGCCCGCGGCGCCCTCAACGTCGTCCTCAAGCCGTTCGGCCACCAGGTGCTCGCTGAGCGACTGGCCGCGTTCGCCCGCTTCTGGGGTCAGCTCGGCCACGCGGGGGCGCTGGACCAGGAGGCGGTCGACCGAGCCCTCGCCGTGCTCCACGAGGGCGACCACCCGGTGGCCGCGCTCCCCAAGGGACGCTCGTCGGTCACCGCCGACGCGGTCGTCGCGGCGCTGCGCGACGCCCGTCGTCCGCTGACGGCCGTCGGCGTCGCCGACACTGTCGGGATCTCGCGGGCCACCGCTCAGCGCTATCTCTCCGACCTCGCCCGTGCGGGCCGGGTCGAGCTGCGCCTGCGCTACGGCACGACCGGGCGGCCCGAGCACGAGTACGCCTGGCTCGGCGGCTCCTGAGGCTCCCGCCGAGGTCAGCGCCCCTCCGCCGGCAGCTCCGCCGGCAGCCAGAGCGCGCGGCGCAGGTCGATCGCTCCTGAGGGCCGCAGCGGCGTGCCCTCCTCGAGGTAGGCCTGCCGGGCCTCCCCCTGGTGGGAGGGCGGAAGCGTGCCGTCGGCGCGCACGACCCGCCACCACGGCACCGGTCCCCCGTGGCGCGCCATCACCGAGCCGACCTGACGGGGCCCGCCGCCGTACTCGTCGAAGAGCGCGTCCGCCAGGGCGCCGTACGTCGTGGCGCGGCCGCGCGGGATCCGCTCGACCAGGGCGAGGACCGCCTCGACGTAGTCGGCGGTGCGGGTGTCGGCCATGGCCCCAACCTAGGGGCACCGACCCCGCACCGCCGCGCGGGTTCTAGAGGATGGGGCTGAACGGCTCGGTGCCCTTGACCAGCTCGAGACCGGAGATGCCGGAGTTGGCCTGCGCCCAGGCGAGCTCCTTGCCGAGGTCACCGATGTTGTTGGACAGCGGCAGCGGCGCGAGGCCGAGCGTGGAGAGCACGCCGACCGCCTTGCCGTCGGCGCTGAGGAAGCCGGAGCCGGAGTCGCCGGGGATGCCGGGGCTGACGGTGTAGAGCGGGTGCGACCAGCCGCCGTCGGCGCTGTCGTCGCCCAGGCTGATGCCGGTGTGGGGCGAGAGCGCCGAGATGCCGGCGCGCAGGCTGGAGTTGCCGTAGGTGTAGACCCGGTCACCGGCCTTGGTGCCGTCGGTGTCGATCCCGGTGGGACCGCCCCAGAACGGCACGCTCGGGTTGACCTTCCCGACGTCGGCCGCGTCCACCTTCACCAGGGCGAGGTCGTTGTAGGCACACGTGTTGGCGTCGGTGGTGCCCTTCTTCTTCATGGCGAGCCAGGAGGAGTACGCCAGCGTCCCGTGTCCCACCACGGTGCCCTCGTCCAGCAGGCTGCCGCCCTCGTTGAACGTCACCGCCGTTCCGAGCGGAAGGGAGTCGGTCGCGCAGCCGTTGGTGTCGGTGGACGAGCCGGTGCCGGCACAGTGGGCGGCGTACCCGACGTAGACGTCGCCGGCGCCGTCGGTGAAGACGAAGTTGGCCGTGCACTGGGCACCCGCGGTGTACATCATCACGCCGGGGTGGATCGTGGCCGTCGACGCGTCCGCCCATCTCGGCGCGGCTCCGGCGGGTGACGCCGTGAGCGTGACGGCCGCGAGCAACGCCGCAGCGAGGACGACGAACAGGGTGCGGAGCTTCATGGACTTGCCTCCCGGGAGCGATGACACCGATGGAGGTCCAACGACGCGCTGTGACGTGGGTTACCCCTGGACGGCAACAGGGGCCGCACCCGGAGGTGCGGCCCCTGTGTCAGCCCGTGCGCGAGACGCGCAAATTCCACACGCGCGCGAAGCCACAAAGGCCCCCTAGGGCCTGAGCGCCAGACGCGCCCGTCCAACACGCGCGCGAAGCCACGAAGGCCCCCTAGGGCCTGAGCGCGAGGCGCGCAAATTCAACTCAGTACGACGGCTGGGACGGGTCGATCTGGTTGACCCAGGCGACGACGCCGCCACCGACGTGGACGGCGTCGGCGTAGCCCGCGCCCTTGGCGATGGCGAGCGCCTCCGCCGAACGGACGCCCGACTTGCAGTGCAGCACGAGCTGCTTGGAGCCGTTGCCGGTCAGCTCGCCGAGCTGGTCGAAGGCGTTGCCGTTGAGGAACTCGCCCTTGGGGATGAGCACCGAGCCGGGGATCTTGTTGATCTCGTACTCGTTGGGCTCGCGCACGTCGACGAGGACGAAGTCCTTGCTACCCTCGGCACGCTCCTTGAGCATGTGCTCGAGCTGCACGACCGAGATCGTCGCGCCGGCGGCGGCGTCGGCGGCCTCGATCGAGACGGCGCCGCAGAAGGAGTCGTAGTCGATCAGGCTGCTGACCGTCGGGTGGTCGCCGCAGAGCGCGCAGTTGGGGTCGCGGCGGACCTTGAGCTTGCGGTACTCCATCTCGAGGGCGTCGTAGATCATCAGCTTGCCGACCAGCGGCTCGCCGATGCCGGTCAGCGTCTTGATCGCCTCGGTGCCCTGGATCGCGCCGATCGACGCGCAGAGCACGCCGAGGACGCCGCCCTCCGCGCACGAGGGGACCATGCCCGGCGGCGGCGGCTCCGGGTAGAGGCAGCGGTAGCACGGCGCGTCGGCCGCGGCCGCGGCGAGCTCGGCGTTGTCGGAGTTGCGGAGACCAGCGGCGAAGACCGAGGCCTGGCCGTCGAAGCGGTAGATCGAGCCCCAGATGTAGGGGATCCCGAGGAAGTACGCCGCGTCGTTGACCATGTAGCGGGTCGCGAAGTTGTCGGTCCCGTCGACGATCAGGTCGTAGCCGCGGAAGATCCGCTCGACGTTGTCGTTGTCGAGCCGCTCGTTGTGCAGCACGACCTCGACGTACGGGTTGATCTCGGCGATCGAGTCACGCGCCGACTCCGCCTTGGGGCGGCCGATGTCGGACTGGCCGTGGATGACCTGCCGCTGCAGGTTGGACTCGTCGACCTCGTCGAACTCCACGATGCCGAGGGTGCCGACGCCGGCCGCGGCCAGGTAGAGCAGCGCCGGGCTGCCCAGGCCGCCGGCACCGATGACCAGCACCTTCGCGTTCTTGAGCCGCTTCTGACCGGCCATGCCCACGTCGGGAATGATCAGGTGCCGGCTGTAGCGGCGAACCTCGTCGATGCTGAGCTCGTCAGCAGGCTCCACGAGCGGTGGAAGGGACACAACTGCTCCTCGGATCGGACTCGGGTGACCGGCGGTGAGGCCGGTCGGGCGCTGGCGCAACACTGGCACCAACACCAGGTCACCCCTCCATGTTCCCCCGCCGAGCCAACACGCTCCGACCGCGTCCCGACATCCGGGAGGCGGTGACTAGCCAGTAGTCTTCCGGTGTGACCAGCGAGCAGTACGACGTCGAGGCCTCCTCTCGTCCGCGCGGAGCGCGCATGCCCCGAGTGGAGCGTCGCGCCCAACTCCTCGACTCCGCGCTGGAGGTCTTCGTGGCCCAGGGCTACCACGCCGCTGCCATGGACGACATCGCCGAGCGCGCGGGCGTGTCCAAGCCCGTGCTCTACCAGCACTTCCCCGGCAAGCTCGAGCTCTATCTCGCGCTGCTCGAGCAGTCCTGCGACGCCATGATCACCAAGGTGCGCGAGGCGCTCGCCTCCACGCAGGACAACAAGGAGCGCGTGGCGCGCACCGTCCACGCGTTCTACGACTACGTCGCCAGTGAGTCGGGCGCCTACCGCCTCGTCTTCGAGTCCGACCTCACCAACGACCCGGCGGTCCGCGAGCAGGTCGACCGGGTCACCAACGAGTGCACCGAGGCGATCGCCGAGGTCATCGCGGCCGACACGAAGCTGCCGGAGCCGGCCGCGCTGCTGCTGGCCGTCAGCCTGGTCGGAATGGCGGAGGTCTCCTCCCGGTTCTGGCTCGACAGCCAGCGCCGCATGGACAAGGACGCCGCCGCGTCGTTCGTCGGCGGGCTCGCCTGGCGCGGCATCGCCGGCTACCCCAAGACCGACGAGCACTGACCCGCGCCCCGCAGGTCAGCACCCATCCGTCTCACCAAGAACCAAGGAGGACCCGTGGAGGTCAAGATCGGCGTGCAGTACGCCACCCGCGAGCTGGTCGTCGAGACCGACGAGAGCGCCGAGAACGTCGAGAAGCTCGTCGCCGACGCCGTGACCGGCTCCAGCCTGCTCACCCTCACCGACCAGAAGGGCCGCAAGGTCTTCGTCCCCGGCGAGAAGATCACCTACGTCGAGATCGGCGCGCGCACGCTCGGCCAGGTCGGCTTCCACGGCTGAGCCTGGCCCCGTGGGCTCGGCCGAGCGGACGACGTGATCGGCGCCGTCCGCTCGCCTCTGTATTCGCTTTCCCTGCCTGACTCACGTCACGGGGTCCGTGCATTTCCGTCCCTCCGGGTGGAAGATCAGCATGGGAGGGGCGCTACGCCCGTTCCACTGACCACATCGGAAGGGAAGCGCCATGCTCTGGACGATCATCGTCACCCTGGTCGGGGGTGTGATCATCGGGTCTCTCGGGAAGTTCCTGGCTCCGGGCAACCGTGACAACATCCCGTTCTGGCTCACCGTCGTGTGCGGCATCATCGGGATGCTCGTCGGCAACACGCTCTACTACGCCATCTTCAAGGACAGCCCCACCGACAAGTGGGACAACATGACCAAGGGCATCGACTGGTGGCGCCACCTGTGGCAGGTCGTTGTCGCGGTCCTCGCGGTGATGGCCGCCTCCTTCGTCACCGGCCGCAACAAGCGCGCCTGACCGAGTCCGTCGTCCGCTGACAGCGGCCCTCGTCCGATCCGGACGGGGGCCGCTGTCGTGCCGCGGCCGGTGAGGATCACCAGCGGGGCGCCTGCGCCGACGGCTCGGGCAGCGCCACCTCTGGCGGAACGATCACATAGACGGTGCGGTTCGAGCGCGCCCAGGCGCGCTCGAGCTGCGCCCGGTCGAAGGTCACGCGGACCTCGTCGTTGCTCGCCACCCGGTGGGACGCCGGGTCGTTCAGCACTGGGTCGCCACGGCGGTCGAACCCGACGAGGACCATCAGATGGCCGGCGGTCGCATACCCCGCGCCGTCGAGCTCGTCCGCGCGGAACGACACCGAGAGGACGAGCGGCACGCCGCGGGCGATGAACCGCTCCGCCTCGCCCAGTGAGCGCAGGCGCGTCACGAACGCCGTGAGCCCGCGCGAGCCGGCGTACGCCACATTGAACGACCAGTTCCCGGTGCCGCCGTAGGCGTGGTCGTAGACCTGACGAGCGGCGTGGTCGACCTGCGGATCGGCGTACGCCGGGTCGACCCAGGACGTCTCCTCACGGCCGGGACCCCGACCCCAGTGGTCGAGCACCATCGCCGTCGAGGCGGGGCTGCACCACGCCTCTCCCCCGCCGTCCCACGGCGGGTACTCACCACGGTGGATCTCCTGGGAGTACGCCGGCACGTCGAGCACACGTCCGACGGCCACACCGGGCGTGAGGTCGACCGGGCGCTCCCCCGACCCCGCCGAGGCCATCGCCCCGAGCAGCGTCACCGTGGGCGCCGCCCTCGTCCCGGCGAGGCGGCACAGCGTCAGCCGGAGCTGGTAGCTCCCGAACGCGCGGCCGTCCCGGCTGACGAGCGTGTCGGTGCGGACGCTGCCGTGATCGTCGGCCTGCCCAGCCACGGACGTGCGGTGGAACCCGTCGTCGTACGACGCCCAGCGACCGAGGACATACCACCCGGTCTCGTCGCCGGCCGTCGTCGCCCCGCGCACCTCGACCTGCACCCACGTCCCTACCGGCGTCGTCGCATTCCAGGACGCGACCACCTCGGCGGCCCCGAACGGCGTCGGCACCCACGGGGAGAGCCAGCTCGCGTGGTCGTAGGACGCCGGCGAGCCGTCGCCGAACGGGTCGATGTAGCTCACCGCACCGACCGGCCGGCCGATCGTGAGCGCTCCTCGCCGCACCTGTGTGCCGCGCGCGGTGCCCTCGTCGAAGCCGGGGCGCCCCGGGTCCGACCGAGTGGACCAGGCCCGGAAGAGGACGGGCACGTCGGCGGGGATCCGCGGCTCAGTGGGCGAGACCGAGCCGCCCCATCCGCTCGATGTGACGGTGAGTGATCCGGGTGAACATGTCGGCGACCGTGCCGAGGTCGAGACCCTCCACACGACCGCCACCGAGCAGCTCGGCGATCCCCTCCCGCTCCGCCGCGACGTGCTGCGCCTGGGTGACCGCCTCGCCCATCAGGCGCCGGCCCCACAGCGCGAGCCGGCCCCCGATCCGCGGCTCGACCTCGATGCCGCGACGGACGCGGCCGACGACGAACTCGGACCGGCCGGTGTCCTCGAGGGTCGAGAGCACCAGGTCGCGCGTATCCGTGTCGAGGAAGCCGGCGATCTCACGATAGAAGTCGTTGGCGAGCCCGTCGCCGACGTACGCCTTGACCAGCGACTCCCACCAGTCCGCCGGCGCGGTGTGGGCGTGGAAGGAGTCGAACGCCTCGCGGAACGGCTCCATGACGGCGTACGCCTCGACGCCGAGCTCACCCAGCCGGGTGACGATCGGCCCGATCTTGAGGTACTGCGCGCTGGCCATGCCCTGGAGCGCGACCTTGTCCTCCAGCGTCGGCGCCATCCGACCGTCGGCCGTCAGCCGCTCGAAGGCGGAGATCTCGCCGTACCCGACCGCGCCCAGGAGGTCGATGACCGCGGCCCGGTAGACCGGGTCGTCGAACGGCCGCCCCGGGGACGACGAGGACGGAAGGGCGGCGTCAGATCCCTGCGATGCAACCACGGGAGCACCCTACCGATAGAATGGGTTCCGAAGATTCCGCCCGGGAGTCTCGCCCAGTGGCTGTGCGGCCCGGATCGACTCCATGTCCGCGCCACCGGGACCGACCGTATGTGCGCGGCGTTGCGCTTCCCTACTGGCTGAGCTGCTCGCCGCACGAGGAAAGCGACAACAAGACACCATGCCCACCTTCCGTGAGCTCGGGGTCCACCCCGAGATCTGTGACGCGCTCGAGCGCAAGGGGATCACCACCCCGTTCGCCATCCAGGAGATGACCCTCTCCGTCGCCCTCATGGGCACCGACCTGATCGGCCAGGCCCGTACCGGCACCGGCAAGACCCTCGCCTTCGGCATCCCGGTCATCCAGCGCAGCATCGCGCCCAAGGACCCCGACTACGCCGAGATCCCGCAGGGCAAGCCGCAGGCCCTGATCGTCGCTCCGACCCGTGAGCTCGCGCTCCAGGTCTCCAGCGACGTCACGCTCGCCTCCGCGGACCGCGGGCTCCGCGTCCTCACCGTGTACGGCGGGGTCGGCTACGAGCCCCAACTGGAGGCCCTCGAGGCCGGCGTCGACATCGTGGTCGGTACGCCGGGCCGCCTCATCGACCTGGCCAACCGCAAGGTCCTCGATCTCTCCCATGTCCACGCCCTCGTCCTCGACGAGGCCGACGAGATGCTCGACCTCGGCTTCCTGCCTGACGTCGAGAAGCTGCTCCGGCTCACCCCCGAGACCCGCCAGACGATGCTGTTCTCCGCGACGATGCCCGGCGCGATCGTGGCGCTCGCCCGCACCCACATGCGCCACCCGATGAACATCCGCGCCGAGTCGTCGTATGAGAACGCGACGGTGCCGGCGACCGCGCAGTTCGTCTACCAGGCCCACGACCTGGACAAGCCGGAGATGATCGGCCGCATCCTGCAGGCCGAGGACGTCGACAAGGTCGTGGTCTTCGCCCGCACCAAGCGGCAGGCCCAGCGGGTGGCCGACGACCTCGCCGACCGCGGGTTCTCGGCCGCGCCGCTCCACGGCGACATGCAGCAGGCCGCCCGCGAGAAGGTGATGCAGCGGTTCCGTGAGGGCAAGGTGCAGGTCCTGGTCGCCACCGACGTCGCGGCCCGCGGCATCGACGTCACGGGTGTCTCCCACGTGATCAACTACACGACGCCGGACGACGAGAAGACCTACGTCCACCGCATCGGCCGCACCGGCCGCGCGGGCGCGTCCGGCATCGCCGTCACGCTCGTCGACTGGGCCGACCTCCACAAGTGGAAGATGATCAACAAGGCCCTCGACCTGCCGTTCGACGAGCCGGTCGAGACCTACTCCTCCTCGGAGCACTTCTTCCACGACATGGGCATCCCGAAGGGGACCAAGGGCCGGATCAAGGCCGAGCGCCCCGCTCGACCGGCCGAGGAGAAGGGCGAGCGGTCCGAGAAGGGCGAGCGTCCGGCTCGTAGCCGCAACCGCTCGCGCACCCGCACGCGCTCGCGGGGTGGAGAGGTCGTCGCGGAGTCGACTGCCGGCAGCACGGGCCCCGACGCGCCCGCCACCGACTCCTCCGAGGGCGAGAAGAAGCCGTCGCGCAACCGCCGTCGGCGGCGCCGCTCGAGCGGCTCGGGCTCGAACGTTTCGGGATCGGCGGGCGAGAGCTCGCAGGTCAGCGCCGAGGCCTGAGGTCTCACCTCGCACCGACACGACATCCACAGCGGCCCCCGACCTGACGGTCGGGGGCCGCTGTGTCGAACGCGGGCTGCTGCTGCGTGGATCAGCGCGGGTCCAGCTTCGCGGCGGCTCGCACGATCGGCTGTCAGGCGGTGACGACGACCTTCGTGCCGATCTGGGCGAAGTCCCACATCGCGAGGGCGTCGGCCTCCTTCTGCCGGATGCAGCCGTGGGACTGCGGAGTGCCGAGCTGGCGCAGGGTCTGCAGCGGCTGCCCGTCCTTGACGGGAATGTCGTGGAAGCCGATGGCGGCGTTCGGGCCGTGTGCGAAGCGGACGAACCACTTCATCGTGCCGGAGTCGTCGACGCCCCAGGCGTTCTCGGAGCGGGAGTAGACGGCGTACGTGCCGGGCTGGAGGTTGTCGGTGACGCTGCCGGAGACGAGGTAGGTCCGCTCGACGTCGTCGCCGTCGTCGACGATCCACACCCGCTGGCGGCTCATCGAGAACACCGCACGGCGGCCTTCGCCCGAGTCGGCGGGCAACGCTGTGTCGGTGTCGATCGTCCGGGCCTGCGCCGGCGTCCCGCTCGCGCCCTTTGTGGGCGTCTCCCCGGCGGACGTCGACGGCGACGCGGGCGCCGCGGAGGCGCCGTCGCCGGCGTCGTACGACGCCATGCCAGAGCCCGACTCCGCCGGTGCTCCGCTCGGCGTGCTCGCGGTGGCCGACGGCTCGGCGGCAGCCCCGGCGACCCGGGCCGCCGGATCGTAGGCCGTCCCGCCGTGCCCGCTGCCGTGGAAGAGGCCGACGGCGCCGAGCAGCGCGACGAGGACGACCAGGCCCGCAGCGGTGGACAGACAGATGCGGCCCCAGCGGGGCTTCACCTCGGCGCGGTGCTTGCTCACCGGGAGCCCTTCCGCGCCTTGCCGGACGTCGCACGCGGCCGGGCCGCGCGCTGGACCAGGTTGGTCGCCACCTCACGGTAGGCCTGGGCACCCTTGCTGGAGCGCGAGGTGGCGAGGATGGACCGGCCGGCCGCGGGCGCCTCGGCGAACTTGATGGTCTTCGGGATCGGCGGCTCGACGACCTCGAGGTCGTAGGTCTGCGAGATCGTCTCGAGCACGGTGCGGGAGTGGTTGGTCCGGCCGTCGAAGAGCGTCGGCAGCACGCCCCACACCTCGAGCCGCTTGTTGGTGAAGCGGCGGACGTCGTGGACGGTGTCGAGCAGCTGCCCGACACCGCGGTGAGAGAGGGTCTCGCACTGGAGCGGCACGAGCACGCCGTCGGCCGCGGTGAGCGCGGCCACGGTCAGGACCCCGAGCGAGGGCGGGCAGTCCAGGAGGATCCAGTCGTAGTCACCCAGGTCCTCCAGCGTCGACCTCACCACGTGCTCGCGCCCGGTCCGGGTCAGCAGGTCGGCCTCGGCCCGGGCGAGCTCGATCGTGGCCGGGAGCAGGTCGACACCGTCGTCGGTCTCGAGGATCACCTCATCGACCTCGACGCCCTGGGTCAGCACCTGATGGACGGAGACGTCGAGGTCCTCGGGGTCGATGCCGAGGGAGAAGGTCAGGCAGGCCTGCGGGTCGAGGTCGACCAGTAACACGGAATGCCCCAGCTCGGCCAGGGCCGCGCCGAGGGACGCGACGGACGTGGTCTTGGCGACGCCACCCTTCTGGTTGGCGACCGCGAGCGTGGTGGTCATCAGGGCCATCATGCCCGACCGACCGCCGGTATCTGGGAATGAGGTGCCAGACTCGGGCACATGTCTCAGCCTGAGGACCAGCCCACCGCCCGGCCCACCGGCCGGGCCGGCACCGCTCTCGTCACCGGCGCCACCGCCGGCATCGGCCGCGCCTTCGCCCGCCAGCTCGCCGCGCGGGGTCACGACCTGGTCCTCGTCGCCCGCGACGAGGAGCGGCTGGCCTCGGTCGCGCGGGAGCTGCAGGCGTCGTACGCCGTCGCGGTCGAGCTCCTCCCGGCGGACCTGACGGACCGCCCGGCCCTGGCCCGGGTCGAGGCCCGGATCGCCGACCCCGAGCGCCCCGTCGACCTGCTCGTCAACAACGCCGGCTTCGGCCTCAAGAAGCGATTCCTGGACAACACCGCCGACGAGGAGACGGCGATGACGGAGGTCCTCGTCATCGCACCGCTGCGGCTTGCCCACGCCGCGCTCACCGCGCAGACCGCCCGTGGCCACGGCGGCGTCGTCAACGTCGGCAGCGTGGCGTCGTACCTCCCGCGCGGGACCTACAGCGCCGCCAAGGCGTGGATCAACAGCTTCACCGAGTGGGCCCACCACGAGTACGCGCCGCAGGGCGTCACCGTGATGGCCCTTCTCCCGGGCTTCACCAAGACGGAGTTCCACGAACGGATGGGGGTCGGTCGCGACTCCGCGCCGGACTTCCTCTGGCTCGACGTCGACCGGCTCGTCGCCGAGGCCCTGGCGGACTACGACAAGGGGAAGGTCTTCTCGATTCCCTCGCCGCAGTACAAGGCCATCGCCGCCCTCTCCCGAGCCGTCCCGACCCGGGTCTTGCAGCGGTTCCAGTCGCTCGGGCGGAAGTAGCCGAGCCTGCTGGCGTAGTCCGGGACGTTCCGGTCGGTCTACCGGCAGGTAACCGACCGGAAC
>NZ_JBFPJR010000041.1:0-28939 GCF_040838215.1 Nocardioides eburneus
GGCTCGACGAGGCCTTCGCCGACGTCGTCACCGCCGACGAGCGCGTCCTGGCGCCATTGAGCGGCACAGACAGGAAGGATCTAGAGCGGACCGCGTCGGCGACCATCTGGACGGCGATCGCCGACAGCAGCAGGCCCGCGATCCGGGTGACGAGCAGGACCCCCGACTCGCGGATGAGCTTGAGGATCGGCAGCGAGAAGCGCATCGCCAGCCAGAGCACGACGTGGACCGCGACGAAGGCGATCAGCAGCGCGACCACGTCGCCCACACCGTCGACCTGGCGGGTGAAGACCATGGTCGCGACGATCGCGCCGGGCCCGGCGAGCAGCGGCGTGCCGAGCGGCACGAGCGCGACGTTGGCGCCGGTCTGGGCGGTCGGCACCTCCTCGTTGTCGGTCAGCAGCTCCAGCGCGACCAGGAGGAGCAGCAGCCCGCCCGCACACTGCAGCGCCGGCAGCGAGATCCCCAGGTAGTGCAGGATTCCCTGGCCGAAGAGCGCGAAGACGGCGATGACGAAGAACGACACCAGCACCGCCTGCCAGGCCGCCTTCTTGGCGGTGGCCGACGAGCGGCCGGCGGTGAGCGAGAGGAAGATCGGGATCGTCCCGACCGGGTCCATGATGACGAACAGCGTCACGAACGCCGAGACGGCCAGGGAGATCAACGCACGACCTCCGGCGTACGACGCCCGGAGGCCGCCGAGGCCGCCGCCGCGCGCTCGAGCAGCCGGGCGTACTCCTCGGGCGCCGTCGTGTTGACGCCGAGCTCATGACCGGACTTCCCGGTGCCGTGGTGGTCGCTGGAGCCGGTGACGACGAGGTCGAGGCTGCGAGCGATCGCGCGCAGCCGCTCCCGCACGTCGGGCGTGTGGTCCTGGTGGTCGACCTCGAGCCCGCTGAGCCCTGCGGCGACCAACGGCCCGAGATCCTGCTCGTCGGGGCGCTCGTGCCCGCTCCTGCCCCACGGATGGGCGATGACGGTGACGCCGCCGGCGGCGGCGACGGTGCGGATCATGGGCTCCAGCGGTGCGGCGTACCTGTCGACGTACGCCGGTCGGCCGGCGCTCAGGAAGCGCTCGAACGCCTCGTCCCGGCTCGGCACGACCCCCTTCGCCACGAGGGCGTCCGCCACATGGGGACGGCCCGAGGCGGCGGCGTCGCCCGACTGCGCCAGCACGTCCTCGAGCGTGACGTCGATCCCGAGGCCCTGCAGCCGCGCGAGCATCGTGGGCAGCCGGCCGGTGCGACCGGCGAGGACGCGGTCGAGCTCCTCGACGAGCGGCGGGTAGGTCGGGTCCGGCAGGTAGGCCAGCAGGTGCACCCCGCGGCCATCGAGATCGGTGCTGATCTCCATGCCACGGACGAGCTCGACACCGTGCTCACGCGCGGCCTCCACGGCCTCGGGCCAGCCGGCGGCGGTGTCGTGGTCGGTGAGCGCCAGGACGTCGATCCCCGCGGTGCGGGCGGCCTTGACGAGCTCCGCGGGCGACTCCGTCCCGTCGCTCACCCGGGAGTGGGTGTGGAGGTCGATGCGCACGCCGCGATGCTATCGGCGCCGGGCCACCGTGACCGAGTCGTGACCCACGGACGACGGGCCCCTCACCAGCCGGCGCCGGGCCCGCCGAAGGAGAGCTCGACGAGCGCAGGCCCGAGCGCGGACGCGTCGCGCAGGATCCACTCGTCCCGGAGCAGCAGCATCGCGGACGCCGGCCGCAGGACCACCCAGAGCCAGCGCCCCTCCGTCTCGCCGACGACGACCGAGCGGTCCCACTCCCCCACGCCGTCGCTCGCGCCCGGCTGGTCCGACCATGGCGAGAGCGGCCAGAGCGGCACCAACTGGTGGGCCACCCGGAGCTTGGCGGTCGGCGGACCCGCCCCGAACTCCGGGCCGGGATCCTGTCCGAGCGTCCCGGCGCAGCGGGCACCCAGCCCGACCCCGGCCTCCTCGGCGACGATGAGCACCTCGACCGGTCCGTCGAGGTCGCTGGTCCCGGACACGGCGGTCAGGGTCGCGCTCGCGCGGTCGGCGTCACCGACGACGGCGAAGTCGGTCACCTGCCACCCGGGACCGAGCGGCCACGGCAGGTAGGACGGGAAGCCGCCCGCCAGCGTGAGGTGGTCGACGAAGTCGTCGTACGACGGCTGCTCGGTGCGCCAGACCGGCACCACCGGTCCGTGCTCGGGGCATGACCAAGCGGCGTCCGGGCCGGTGCGCGCGACGGGCGCCGGACAGCGCGGGCAGGCGGCCGCGAGTGACACAGCCCCCACGGTGACCCGTCGGCCGCACGCAGGTCAAGGGCAGGCCGACCCGCGGGTGCGACGCGTCAGGAGTTCCAGTGCACGACGACCGGCTGGCCGCGGTCCTCGCCCAGCACCGAGAGCGTGGCCGTGCCGAGCCAGAAGTTCCGCCCGTACGACGCCGGTTGGCCGAGCCAGCGAGCCGCGAGCACCCGCAGGCTGTGCCCGTGGGCGAAGACGAGCGTGTCGCCCTCCCGCTCCCGGGCCGCCGCGACCACCCGGTCGAGCCGCGCGGAGACCTCCGCCGCGGTCTCACCGCGGGGCGTCACGCCGTCCCAGATCGTCCAGCCCGGGTCGGTGCGCCGGATCTCCTCCGTGGTGACGCCCTCATAGTCGCCGTAGTCCCACTCGGCGAGGTCCGGGTCGACGATGGCGTCGGGGAAGCCTGCGAGCTCGGCGGTGCGCCGCGCACGCAGGCGGGGCGAGGTCAGCACGGCCGCGAACTCGGTCCCGGAGAGCCGCGGGGCGAGCTCCTTGGCCGCCTGCTCCCCCTCCGCCAGGAGCGGCAGGTCGGTGGTCGACGTGTGACGCCCCGAGATGCTCCACTCGGTGGCACCGTGGCGGACGAGATACAGGCCCATGGCTCGAGTCTCCCAGGTGCGGGTCAGTGGACGCCCTCCATGAGCGCCCGGATCGGCTTCGTGAACGCCAGCAGCACCACCCCGACGACGATGGCGACCACACCGACCCAGAGGAAGAACGGCCCCTCGTGGTCGGGGTGGTAATAGGCCGCGAGCCGGCCCGACATCGCCGTGCCGAGCGCGACGGAGAGGAAGAACAGCGCGACCATCTGGGTCTTGAACCGGGCGGGAGCGAGCTTGGTCGCCAGCGACAGGCCCACCGGCGAGAGCAGCAGCTCGGCGACCGTGAAGAGCAGCAGGATCCCGGCGAGCCCGAGCAGCGGGACGGCGTGGTCGCCCTTCGGCATCGGCAGGAAGACGAGGAACGCCAGGCCCATGATGGTCGTGCCGAGGCCGAACTTGACCGGCGTGGAGGGCTGGCGCTCGCCGAGCCGCGTCCACAGGGCCGCGAAGACCCCGGCGAGCACGATGATGTAGACCGGGTTGATCGACTGGACCCACGAGACCGGCATCTCCCAGCCGAAGAGGTTCCGGTCGAGCCGCTCGTCGGAGTAGATCGTCATGACCGTGAACTGCTGCTGGTAGAGCGACCAGAAGACCGCGCTGGCGACGAACATCGGCACCATCGCCCACACGCGGCGGCGCTCGACGTGGCTGAGGTGCGGGCTGCCGAGGATGACGACGAAGTAGACCACCGCGGCGGCCAGGCTCACCCAGATCACGATGTCGGAGAGACGGCCCGCGGTGATGACGTGCGTCAGGCACAGCACCACGACGAGGAGGACACCGACGACCCCCAGACCGGCGTAGCGCCCGCGCTCGCCGCGCGCGAGCGGGTTGGGGACATGGTGGGTCTCGGCCGGCAGGCGACCCCGGCCGACGGCGTACTGCACCAGGCCGGCGGCCATGCCGACCGCGGCGAGGCCGAAGCCGAAGTGGAAGCCCCAGTCCTTCTGCAACAGGCCGGTGAGCAGCGGGCCGACGAGGGCGCCGAGGTTGATGCCCATGTAGAACAGCGAGAAGCCGGCGTCGCGGCGTTCGTCGCCCTCCGCATAGAGCGAGCCGACGAGCGAGGTGGCGTTGGCCTTCACGCCGCCACTGCCGAGCGCGATGAGGACCAGCCCGATGCCGACACCGCCGACCCCCGGGACGACCGCGAGCGCGATGTGGCCGAGCATCACCACGCAGGCGGCGGCGAAGAGCGTCCGCTCGGCACCGATGACCCGGTCGGCGAGCCAGGCACCCAGGATGGTGGCGAGGTAGACCGCGCCGCCGTACGCGCCGACGATGCCGGCCGCGACGCCCTGGTCGATGCCGAGACCGCCCCGGCTCGTGGAGTAGTACAGGTAGATCAGCAGGATGCCCTGCATGCCGTAGAAGCTGAACCGCTCCCACATCTCCACGCCGAAGAGGTTGGCGAGGACCCACGGCTGCCCGAAGAACGAGCGTCCCTCGCTCATCTCCGACGCCGACGGGGCACCTGCGGACGCGGGCTTCGCGAGGGACTGCTGTCTGGACATCCCTTCCACGGTGCCACGGCAGCCCCGGGACTCAACAAATCGTGGCGACCGCCACGGAGCCGAGCCGGCCCCGGGCCCAGCTCGGGCTCAGCGCGGGATGAACGCCCAGTAGTCGAGGTCGAGGAGCACGCCCGCGGCGTACTTCCCGGCGCGCTCACCCTCCTGGACCGTCAGCGCCATCGACTCGTCGCGGCCCTTGGTCGCGACAAGTCGTAGCCGCAGCGCGCCGACGCCCGGGGCGCTCGTCTCGGCCTTGTCGAGGACCTCGGACCATGCATAGACGGTGTCGCCGGCGAAGGCCGGAGCGGTGTGGGCCCCCGCGTTGATCGCGGCGATCAGCTGGGCGTTCGCGAGCCCGTTGAAGGAGAGTGCGCGGGCCAGCGAGATGACATGACCGCCATAGACCAGGCGCTTCGCGTCGGGGCGGGCCTCGGTGTTGAAGTGCACCTTCGCGGTGTTCTGCCACAGCCGCGTCGCCATCATGTGCTCGGCGTCGGTGAGGGTGACCCCGTCGACGTGATCGATCTTCTCGCCGACCGCGTAGTCGTCGAAGCGGTGCGGCTCCCCCGCCGCGGTGAAGTCGTACGACGAGAAGTCAAGGCCGTCCGGCACGACCAGGTCCTCGGGCGCGACGACGGTCGCCAGCGCGGGGACGACCGTCTCCGGGGCGGGAGCGTTCTGGTCGCGCTTGTGCACCATCACCCAGCGCACCCAGTCGAGGGCCACCTCGCCACGCTGGTTGACCGCCGTGGAGCGGACGTAGACCACACCGGTCCGGCCGTTGGAGTTCTCCTTGAGGCCGATGACCTCCGAGCTGGTGCGGAGGGTGTCGCCCGGGATGACTGTGCGGTGGAAGCGCAGCTCGGCGTAGCCGAGGTTGGCCACCGCGTTGAGCGAGACGTCGGGCACGGTCTTGCCGAAGGCGATGTGGAATGCGACCAACTCCTCCACCGGGTGAGGAGCAAGGCCGACCGCCGCCGCGAACTGCGCGGACGACGGCACTGCGAAACGGGTCGGGTAGATCGCGCCGTAGAGCGCCCGGTCGCCCTCGGTGACCGTCCGCGGCGTCGCGTGCTCGAGCACCTGGCCGACGGTGAAGTCCTCGAAGTAGTGTCCTGCGTTGGTCTTGCTCATCTCGCCCTCTCGACGGTGACTGGACGCTGGCGGGAGTACCGGGGAGTAACCTAGCCCGTCCGGCCGTCGGCGAGACCGAGGGTGCGGACCTGCCCACGAGATGGACAGCGCCGCGCCGCCCGGGACGGGGCGCCACGAGCTCAGGCCTCGGCGCCCGCCGCCGAGGCCTGCACGGCCCACTCGACGAGGTCGGCGAGGGCGCCCGAGCCCACGTCGGCCACCTCGTCGGACGTCGTCCCCGCCGGCGACCAGTCGGGGATCCCGTCGGTGCGGGCGATGCCGGTCCCGGGCGCGCGCGACGCCAGCGCGTGGCGGAGGGCCCGGTAGGCGGCGACCGTCGCCTCGGCGACCTCGGCGGAGGACACCTCCGAAGCGGGGATGCCCGGGACGGCGACGGGCGCCAGGTCCTCCCACGCGCCGTGCAGCCGAGGCGCGAGCCGCCGCAGCCCGGTGACCATGCCGGCGGCGTGCTCCTCGGTCCACGGCCTGACCGGAAGGCCGATCCGCCGCTCCCCGGCCGAGAGGGCCGGCAGGATCTGCTTGGCGAGGGTGCGCTTGCGGACCCGGATGCCGACCGGGAAGGCCAGTCCTCGCCGGTCGAGCACGCCGTTCATCCGGCGGAGGACCTCGGTCGACGCCGCCCCCAGCGAGGCGTTCCCGCGCACGGGCGCGTCGAGAGCGGTGGGGTCGACACCGAGAACCTCCGCGAACCGGACGAGCAGGTCGGAGGACGGTGACCCGGGACGCGGCACGGTGACCAGGTGGAGCGGGCCGGCCGCGCCCCAGTGCCGCGCCACGCGTACGCCGGCCTGCTGCCGCCAGAACGCCCTGCTCAGGGTGGACACGTCGTCCTCGGTCCGCCCAGCGCGCGGTCGGCCACGCTCGACACCGGCGACGTACTCCTCCCATCCCCAGCTGCGGCCGTTCTGGACCGTCTCCTGCCACATCGCCGGCAGGCTGCGGTTGAGGTCGCGCAGGCTCAGCACGATCTCGAGGTCGGTGTCACCGAAGCTGCCGGCGACCCGCTGGATCTGCTTCGGCCCCGCCGGCGCCAGCAGCTCGACCGAGACCACCGCCGTCCCCGGCCAGGCCCGGATCTCGGCGACGAGCCGGTCCCAGGCGCCGACGACGGAGCGTCCGGTCGGGTGGTGGGTGCGCCCGAGCACGTCGAGGACCGCGTCCACCTGGGCGCCCCAACGCTCGCCGGCCACGAGGAGGCCCAGCTCCGCGAGCCGGGGCCGGTTGGCGTAGAGCGTGCTCTGCAGGAACGTCGTGCCGGACTTCATCGCCCCGACGTGGAGCACAACCCGCTTCGCCACCGATGTCCTTCGTCCCGATCGAGCCTGGCCCGGTCAGTCTAGGGAACCGGGCTGACCGGCGGGGACACTCCTCAGGACCCGCCCCCACCGGCCTTGCGGCGGTGCATCTTCGGCGCGCCGCCCTGCACCTCGGAGCCGTGGGCCTTCTCCTTGGCTCCGGCCGCCTCGGCGTGGGCGTGCGAGCCGCCCTTCTTGCGCTCGAGCGCCTCGCGCATCTTCGCCTTCAGGTCGTCGTTGGTCATGGAGTCCTCCAGACGGATCGGGGCCGAGGGCCAGGGTCTCCACCCTGACATCCCGGCCCCGAGGGGTCCACCACTTAAGGCACGCTCAGCCCTTGGCGGCGTACTCCTTGAGCATCTGGCGGCCGATGATCATCTTCTGGATGTCGGAGGTGCCCTCGCCGATCAGCATGAACTTGACCTCGCGCATGAGCCGCTCGATCTCGTACTCCTTGGAGTAGCCGTAGCCACCGTGGATGCGGAAGGAGTCCTCCACCACCTCGTTGGCATACTCCGAGGCCAGCATCTTCGCCATCCCGGCATCCACGTCGCTGCGCTTGCCCGCGTCCTTGAGCCGCGCCGCCCGCACCATCATCGAATGGGCCGTCTCGACCTTGGTCGCCATCTCCGCGATCCGGAACAAGATCGCCTGGTGCTGCGCGATCGGCTTGCCGAACGTCTGCCGCTGCTGGGCGTAGCCGATGCCGAGCTCGAAGCCCCGGATCGCCAGCCCACACGCCCGAGCGGCCACGTTGACCCGACCGACCTCGACCCCGTCCATCATCTGGTAGAAGCCCCGACCCGGCTCCCCACCCAGGACCTGCCCCGCGCCGATCTGGTGGCCCTCGAAGATCATCTCGGTGGTGTCGATCCCCTTGTAGCCCATCTTGTCGATCTTGCCCGGCACCGTGATGCCCTGCGCGACCTCACCGAAGCCCGGCGTCTTCTCCACCAAGAACGTGGTCATGTTCCGGTAGACCGAGTCCGCGCCCTCATCGGTCTTCGTGAGCACCGCCACCAGCGTCGAGGAGCCGCCATTGGTCAGCCACATCTTCTGACCAGTGATGCTGTAGGACCCGTCCGCCTGCTTCGTCGCCTTGGTCGAGACCGCCGACACATCGCTGCCCAGCGCCGGCTCCGACATCGAGAACGCGCCCCGCACCTCCCCGGTCGCCATCCGCGGCAGGTACTTCTCCTTCTGCTCCGGCGTGCCGTGCCGCATCAGCATGTAGGCCACGATGAAGTGCGTGTTGATCACCCCGCTCACCGACATCCAGCCCCGCGCGATCTCCTCCACACACAACGCGTACGTCAGCAGCGACTCACCCAGGCCGCCGTACTCCTCCGGGATCATCAGCCCGAAGATCCCCAGCTCCTTGAGCCCCTCCACGATCTCGGTCGGGTACTCATCGGCGTGCTCGAGCTCCTGGGCCGCCGGGATGATCTTCTCCTCCACGAACTGACGGACCGTCTTCAGGATCTCCTCCTGGATGTCGGTCAGGCCCTCGGTCTCGGCTAGGCGACCCATGCGTGCTCCTCGGTGAGTGGAAACGGACGTCGAGAGGCTACTAGGGAGTAACGGCGCCCGCGGCGTGACTCCCGCCACAGCAGCCGGATCCTACGCCCCCGGCTGCGCCTCAGGCCGTGCCGCGGAAGCGGACCGGGATGCGCCGGAAGGGCCGCCGCTGCATCGCCCGCACCATCCGCGCACCGGTCGACCGGGTGATGCCGTTCGGGAGTGTCTTGACGATCCCCTCGAGGACCTCGGGCCGCGGGACGAAGTCCTCGAGCCGGCTCAGGTCGGGCCCCAGGTCGGCGTTGAGCCGGTCGAGCAGGTCGAGCATCTCGTCGCTGGTGAACTGCCAACTCGTCTCGGAGGCGCGTCCATCGAGCTCGACCATCGCGCGGCGGTGCGCGGCGATCCGAGCCAGGTGGTCGCGGTCGGCGAACTTGAGGTGGAACATGAAGAGCTCGGGGTCGACGACGTACGACGCCCCCTGGATGCCGTGCGAGGCGGTCGTCCAGCTGTTGGGCACGAACTTGAGCGCCGGCTTGCAGAAGAGCGGGATGAACTTCACGACCTCACGCTGGTCGAGGACCGGCCGGTCGAAGTCGAGCGCTCCCTCGCCCGGCACGTGGTGGATGACGTTGAGGCACATCGCCCCGACGGCCTCCCGCCCGATGCGGGCCGCGGCGAACTCCCGCAGGTCGGCATAGCGCGCGGGATCCGGCACGAGGAACTCGTCGGCGTCCGCGAAGATCACCGCGTCGTGGTCGCGCAGCAGCTTCCGGCCGACCTTGCTGACGATCTTCATCCGTTCAGGCTCGAACTCGCCCGTGATCGGCTTGATCCGCTCGACCCGGCACCGGAGTCCGTCGGTGGAGCCGTCGTCGGAGTTGTCGTCCACCACGACCAGGCTGTCGAGCCCGAGCTGGCCGCCGTAGTGGTCGACCCACTTGTGCAGCATCCGGCCCTCGTTGCGGACCATCGTCACCGCGGCGACCCGGGGCAGCTTGCTCAACGTCGTCTCTCCTTCTCGCCGAGGCAGCAGCCACGACCCTATATGCGCCGCTCGGACGACGACGGGGTCGTGAGCAGGAGCCGCCGAGGAGCGACGGCCGAGGATGTCAGACCGTGCGCCCGACGCCCTTGAAGAACCGCACGAAGAGCGAGTCGTACGACGCCTTGCCCGTCGCCACCCACGCCTTCATCGGCTTGCGCTGGTTCTTCGGCAGCAGGGCACGGTTGAGCGAGACGCGGACTGCGGGCACACCGGCGCTGACGCTGGCGAGCACGCCGGCGGCGGGCAGGGTCGCCTGCTTCCATGCCTTCGGCCGGTTCACCGCCCAGCTCTTGTGGTGGACGTTGCTGCCGAGCATCCGGGCGTAGCGCTTCTCCAGCGCGGTCTGCCTCGCGTCGCCGGTGATGAGCTGGACGTAGACCCCACGCTTGTGGGCGTTGTCGATCGCCGTCCGCACCGACGGACCGTAGAGGTGGCGGGTCACGAGGTGGACCGAGGCGCCCTTCGGAGCCCGGTTGATCGCCTTGAGCAGCTGCTGGACCGACGCACCGGGCGCCTTCCTCGGGTTGTTCCGGACCGTCTCGTGCACGAACGCGGGCCGAGCCTGCGTCACCGGTGTACTGCTGCCGGACGACCCGTTCGCACCCGGCAGGCCGAGATCGGCCACCAGCAGGTCGTGGTCGGAGTTGATCTCGACCGTGCGCTGGGTCTCGACGGTGAACTGCGACGCGTCGTGGAGGAAGAGGTAGTCGATCGTCGCGCCGCGGTGGTCACCGGTCGGAAGCATCTTCCCGGTGATCGCCCACGTGGGCGTCAGCCCGGCGGCGTCGAAGCCGGCCTGCTTGTACTTGGCGCCGTTGTACTGGACGTTGAAGTCACCACCGACCACCACAGGCCCCTTGGGCGCGAGCTGCGCGACGAGCTTGCCGAGGCGCTTGACCGAGGACGCCAACAGGTCGTTGACGGGCGGCGTGTCCGGGGCCGTGTGCGCCGAGACCACCGAGACGACGTCGCCGGCCTTGTCCTGCAGCGTTGCCCAGCTGGCGTAGCGCATGCCCAGCTGGACCTTCTGCTTCGCCGTCTTCTTGGTGCTGTTGCTGATCATCCAGGTGCCGGTGTCGAGCGCGGTCCACTTCGAGGAGTCCCACGCCACCGGGTTCTCCCCGGTGTACTTCCCCGGCGTGCGGAAGAGCCGGTAGGAGCCCGGCGCGAGGACGCCGTCGTTGCGGTAGGCGACCTCGTTGTAGGTGATGAAGTCGGGCTTCTGCGCCAGCAGCTTCTTCACGTCGGCCTGGAAGTGCGTCACCGACTGGGGCGACTCCATGTTGCCCTGCACGACCCGCACCACCGCCGAGGACGAGGCGGCGGGAGTGGTGTCGTCAACGAGGCCTCCGGCGGGGTCCGTCGGTCGGGTCGCGACGACGGCGGCGGAGACGGCGAGCGCCGTGATCAGCGCAGCGCCACGCAAGGGGCGCCCGAGATTCGCGGGCTGGCGTCGAGGGGTTCTCACGGGTGTGGACCTTTCGGATTCGGCGCAAAACTGACATCAGTCACCACGAATCCCAGCAGTCACATCAGCACCATGCAATGGATATCGAATAACTACACAATTGTAATTCGATCGCGCCGCCGTGGTCGGGTCAGCGCGTGAGGCCGAGCGCCGTCGCGAGCGGCGCCGCGAGCTGCTCGGCATACTCCGGCGTGATGTGCTCCTTGTCACGCAGGGTGATCGTCTTCCCGACCACGGACGGGCACCACCCGTCCGCGCAGAACCACTTCGAGGCGTTGACCGCGACCGCACCGACCTCGCGCGCCTGGGTGAGGTAGTCGCGCTGGATGCGGGACCGGATCCGGTTCGGGCGGAAGACGCAGTCGCCCAGGTCGACGTGGCCGGCCGTGAGGCAGATCCCCGGTTGCCGCGGGATCTCAGGCGTGTTGGCGACGACGGCGACCCGGTCGGTGAGCGGCGCGATCGCCTCCAGCTCCTTGCGGAAGCCGTCCGCGAGGGTCAGGAGGAACTTCGGGCGGTCGTTGCGGTAGCCGACCAGCGCTCCGTCGTCCGCCCGCAGCGGTGCGAGCGCGGCGCTGGCGACCACGACGAGGTCGGGGTGCAGGTCACGGATCGCGTCGAGCGTCCAGTCCTTGAACCGCGTGCAGTCCTTCAGCTCACGACCCGTGTCACCGGAGAGCTGGACCGCCTGTGTCGCGGGACAGCCGCTGTAGACGAGGCTGTAGGTCGCATAGCCGTAGGTCTCACCGATCCGCTCGATCGACGGGCTCCAGGCCCGGGCATGGGAGTCGCCGACGAGCACGATCGTGCGGTCGGCGTCCGGGTCGCCCTTGGCGCAGAGCTTCGTCGTACCGTCGCGGTAGTCGCAGTCGCCCAGGGAGGCGGTGTCCTTGTTGAGGCCGAGCGGCGACGGGCTCAGGTCGCTCGGGACCGGCCGGTGCTTTTGGGCAGCCAGCACCGACGCCTCGACGAGCGCCACCTGCGGGTCCTTGCTGAACCGCTGCCCGGTGAACTCCTGGGTGCTGATCGCGGCGTGATGGCCGCCGAGGCCGAGCTGGTCGTCGACGTACGCCCGCCCGCCGGTCGTCGCGACGAGGACGAGGACGAGCCCGACCGGGTAGAGCGCGACGGCGTTCAGGGGTCGGGCGAAGAGACGCGTACGACGCCGGAACGGCTCCTCCACGAACCGGTAGCCGAGCCCGCTGAGGACGAAGACGAGCACCAGCACCACCGCGAGGTGGAGGTGGGAGAGACGCCGCTCGTCGAAGTGCTCCTCCGCGATCCGCAGGAGCGGGAAGTGCCAGAGGTAGAGCGAGTAGGACCAGTCGCCGACCACCCGGGCCGGCGGCAGCGACAGCAACCGGAAGCCGACGGTCCGCTCCCCCGCCGGCGTGCTGCCCGCGACGAGGACAAGCACGGCGCCGACCACCGGCACGGCGACGATCCAGCCGGGCACCTTCGTCGTGGCGTCGAAGCCGACCGCGGCGACGGCGATCGCGCCGAGTCCCACCCAGACGAGGGTCTCGGCGAGCCAGCGCGGAGCCCGCCACTCCCGCCCGGAGAGGACGACGGCCGCGAGGCTCCCGAGCCCGAGCTCCCAGGCCCGCGCGGCGGTGGAGAAGTACGCCGCCGTCGGCGACGCCCACGTCGAGTAGACCGACCACGCGAACGAGGCCGCCACGGCGAGGCCGAGCGCGACGGCGAAGGTGCGCCGCGACGGTCGCCGGCGGCGCAGCGCCCACAGGCCGACCAGCGCCAGGAGCAGGAGCGGCCAGACGACGTAGTACTGCTCCTCGACGGAGAGCGACCAGTAGTGCTGGAGCGGCGAGGTCGGCTGGTCCTGCGCGAAGTAGTCGGTGCCGACGGCCGCGAAGTGGATGTTGGCGCCGAAGCACGCGGCCCACCAAGCGTCCTTGAAGACGTCGACGGCGCGGACGAGCGGCAGCAGCAGCACCGACGCGACCACCGTGACGACGAGCACGAGCACGGCCGCCGGCAGGATCCGTCGCGCGCGGCGGGCGTAGAAGGTGAGCAGCGAGATCCGCCCCGAGGTGGCGATCTCGCGCATCAGCAGCCCGGTGATGAGGAAGCCGGAGATGACGAAGAAGACGTCGACGCCGACATAGCCGCCCGCCACCGACCGGAAGCCCGCGTGGGAGACGATGACGAGCAGCACGGCGAGCGCCCGCATGCCCTGGATGTCGCCGCGGAACGTCCGGCGCGGGGCGCCGGAGGGGGCCGGATCGGCCGTTCCTGAGGACGCCGACGACCCTGCGGGCACGCCGGCAGGGGGCTCGGTCTCAGTCGACGCGATAGCTGCTCCCCCGTCCTCGGCGATCCCGCTCCGTGGCCGCGGTGACTGTAGCCTCTGGGCATGGTCAGAGCAACGGGAAGTCATCGGGCCCCCGTCAACGGCAGCCGCCGACCCGCCAGGCTCGCCACCGCCGTCCTCGCGACCCTCATCATCGTAGCGGGCCTCGCCATCGGCATCGGACGGCTCGCCACGAGCGGCGGACAGACGGCGATCGACACCGCCGACACCGCGGCGCGAGCCCCCCTGCCCAGCAGCCAATCCAGCGACGAGCCCAGCAACGAGCCCAGCAGCCAGCCCGGCGACGGCGCCAGCGCGACGGCTGTCGACAGTCCGACCCGGTCGCCGAAGCCGGCGAAGCCACGGGCCACGCGGGTCAAGCCGGCCCACGTCGTCCGGGGCCTGCGACTCGTCCACCTGACCCCGGCCGAGATCGAGGCGAGGAAGGCCGCGGCCCGCGCCCGCGAGCTCGCCTCCCGCGAGGTCAGCTTCACCATCGGCACGCTCAACGTGCTCGGCTCGCAGCACACCGGCCCGCACGGCGACGACCACCGCGGCTGGCCGGCGGCCTCCTGGCGGACCGGTCAGCAGGCGGCGTACATCAAGAGCCATGGCGTGGATGTCGTGGGCCTGCAGGAGGCGAAGCCCGACCAGCTCGACGGGCTCATGCGGCTGACCGGCTTCAAGGCCTTCCCCGGCTATCAGTTCGGAAAGCGCGACACCGACAACTCGATCCTCTACGACCCCGACAAGTTCGAGTTCGTCTCCGGCACGTCCTTCAAGATCGTCTTCATGCACGGCCCGCGGCCGCAGACGGTGCTCCGGCTGCGCGACAAGGACACCGGGCGGGAGATGTACTTCATCAACATGCACACCTCCGCCGGCCACGACGGTGCCCACACCGCCACCCGGCACGCGGGCATGGCCACCGCGGTCAACTACATCAACAGCCTCAAGAGCCAGGGACTGCCGATCTTCGTGACCGGTGACATGAACGACCGCGAGCCGTTCAAGAGCCGCGTCCTCGGGCCGGCCGACCTGACCGCGCCGATCTTCCACGGCTGGCACTCACGCATCTATGGTCCCGGCTGGCTGGCCGTCGACTGGATCGCAGGCAGCCCGCAGGTGTCGTGGAGCGACTACTGGGTCGAGATCCTGCAGAAGCGCAAGATCAGCGACCACTACTTCATCACCGCCCACGCCACCATCCCCGGCGCCGACTGACCGCGGCGTCGTCGGTCGGGGGCGGACTCGCTGCGCCGCCCTCCCGCAGCTCGCGGACGTCGGCGAGCATGCGCGCCACCAGCCACGTGGCCGCGTCGGCGACCTCGGCGTCGGTCACGGAGTCCGGCGTACGACGCTCGGGCAGCGTCTCGGGCACGAGCAGCCGCTCGAGGTCGCCCACGACGTCGTACCCGTGCTCGCGGACGTGAGCGACCGCGGCCTCACCGCGTTCGCGGCACTCCGCGATGCGATCGGCCCGCGGCCAGAACCGCTCGCCCCGGCGCGGCACGAGGCGCTCGTCGGCGAGGAAGGTCCGCAGATAGACGCCGCGGTCGAAGGCCCGCTGGAACGCGTAGGGCACGTCGGCGCTGTCGAGCTGCTGGTTGACGCGGCGCAGGGTCTCGGCCTCGACGACCCCCATCGACTCGTTGGGGAAGGACATCGACAGGTCGTAGGCGGTGGTGTCGAGGCCGAGCACGCCACCGAACCGGTGCCAGACGTCGTCGCGCGGGGCGCTCGTGTCGAGCGGCAGGACGTGCACCCGCTCGGCCGGCACCGCCGGCGCCCATCGCTCGAGCACGAGCCGCAGGTCGAGGGTGCGCCAGTTCCACACGTCGAGGGGGTTGGCCGAGACCTTCCGTGAGTAGCGCTCCATCGGCGTCGTCCCGCGGTTCTTCAGGCTCTCCTGCCAGCTGGCCGCGAAGAGCCCGAGGGGATCGCGGGCCGTGACGACAAGGTGGACGCGGGCGGGCGCAAGGGCGTCGACCATCCGGGCCGCCTGCTCGGCGCTCGCCGCCGCGAAGAACTCGTGACTGATCAGAGCACGGCCGGACCAGACGGCGATCTCATCGCGGAGCCGCTGCCACGCGGTCGCCGCGCGGGCCGGCAGCCGGTGGAGGTTCGGGTCCTCGCGGACCTCGCGGCTCGCCCACAGGTGGTCGCGCCGCTCCTGCCCGGGCAGCAGGAGGCCGTCGGCCCGGAGCTGGTCGCGCGCGTTCCAGAGGATCGTCTGGAGGTACGTCGTCCCGGTCTTGGGCAGGCCCAGATGGATGAAGACCTCGTCGGCCACGGAGCGCGTCCTACAGGCTCTTGGTGAACTTCTCGATCGCCGCCGAGGCGGCGGCGTCGTCGCGCGAGGCGAGCGGCACGAGCAGCTCCTCGACGACGTCGGTCAGCTCGGCCAGGCGCAGGTTGTGGCGGCGCAGCTCGACGACGTCCTGCTCCAGCACGCGCACGCGCTTCTCGAGCTCCTCGACGCGGGCCGACCGGGTCAACCACGACTTCATGCCCACTGAGCCACCACTCGTCCTACCCCGACCTCGGCACCGCTCTTGCGCGGCACCACCGATTCCGACGCGTGCAGGATACTCCCGCCGTTCTGCTCGATCAGGGACACCACGTCGGCCACGGAGATCGGCCAGACGTGGTTGAGGTCGTGGGCCTTGCCGGTCCAGAAGCTGGCGTACAGACGGCCTCCGCCACGCAGTGCCATCCGCGCGAACCGGATGAAGCCCTGGCGTCCGGGCGCGTAGGTGGCGTCGAGCACGTGGCCGGCGAGGATCGCGCACTGCCCGGGCTCGTGCGCCACCCGTGCACCCTCCCCCAGGACCGACCTGATCTCGAGCAGGTTGAGGCGGCGTACGTCGAGCGCCAGGCCCTTCTTCTCCGCCTGCTTGCGTACGGCGGTCGCTGCGTGCGGGAGGTAGTCGTAGGCCGTCACGGTGCGTCCCTGGCGCGCGAGGTACCACGCGTCACGACCACGGCCGGCGCCGACGTCGAGCACGTGGACGTCGGCGGGCAGCTCCTCGTGGGCGAGGACGGCGAGTTCGGAGGCGCGGCCGCGCGGCAGCTTGCGCCGCCGACCGCTGTAGAACCGGTCCCAGCGGCGCAGGTCGACCTGGGTGCCGCGGAACCAGCCGTTGAGCTGCGCCTGGGTGTGGGGGTCCTTCTCGAACTTGAAGGCCGGGTCGGGCACTCGCCAGCCGGCGCCATACATCGCCTCGAGAAGCTTCTCGGGCACCGCCGGCGCCGGGAGCGTGCGGTCGGCGAGGGTGCAGGTGCCGAGCGGGAAGATCCAGTCCTCACGGAACTCCTGACCGACCTCTCCCATGAGGTAGAGCCGGCCGTCGTCGAAGAACCCGCCGAAGACGTCGAGGCCGCGGACGACGCCGTCGCCCTCGGCGACCTCCACCTTGAACGCCGCCCCGCTGTAGCGGTGGGTGCGGTAGCCACGTGCGCCGATCTCGCGCTGCAGCCGGAACGACTCGCGGACCACGTCGACCGGCGTCGTCTCCGTCGAGACGTAGCCCAGGTCGGCGTCGGAGTCGTGCCCGAGGAGGTTGCCCTCCCGGACCGCGCCGAGCAGCGTGCCGTACGCCGGGAAAGCGCCCACACCGAGCTCGCGCAGGACGCCGAGCACCTCTTCGATCGCGTCGAGCAGCGGGCCGGTCTGGCTGGCGTCGCGCACGTCGAACGTGGCGCTGAGCCGGCCGTCCTTGTCGAGGCTGAGCGGCTCACCGTGGCGCCCCACGATGGCGATCGGCGCCGTGCTCGTCCCGAACGCCAGCTCATCGTCGAAGAGCACCCTGCCGCTCACGGTCTCGCGGACGGTGAACCGCGCGCGGCCGTCGAGGAACTTGCGCAGCGCCTTCGGCCACGGCGCCCGGCGCAGGCCCTCGTCGTCGACGGTGTCACGCAAGGACCAGAACGACCAGACCCTGCGGTCGTCGACCAGCACGTCGACGACCGTGTCCTCGGTCGCGTCGAGGAGGATGCCGTCGTCGTCGACCGTGCGGACGAGATCGCTCGACGCCATCGGCTAGTCGAGGTCGATGTTGGCGTACGGGTCGACGACCCGGCCCGTCAGCGGGTCCACCACCTTGGTCCCGGGGCGGATGTAGCCGTCCGGCGCGGCGGCGCGCGTGCCCTGCGGGGTGAGGAGGCGGCCGACGGAGCTCGCCGGGCCCATCGTCGTACGGGCGGCGACGCCGGCACCACCGCTGGTGGCGGCCGCGGCGCGCGGCGCGTGCGCGAACCAGTAGGTGAGGTGCTGCTGGTACTTCAGCACGGTCCGGGGCTTGGTGATGGTCGCGATGTTCTCGTCGGAGAGCGAGGAGAGCCCGGAGAGGTTCGAGGAGCCGTTGACCATCTTGTAGGCGGCCTTGTTGGCGCCGATGACGCCGTTGACGGTGAGCACCTTGAGGTGGAAGTACTTGTCGAACTCGCCGTCGCCGTCGTTGTCCACAGCCATGTGGTGGAGCGGGACGGGACCGCGCTTGCCGCTGCTGACGAGCACCTTGTGGGCCTCATAGCTGAGCACGGTGTAGCCGACCTTGACGTCGCAGCCGGCGTTCCACAGCGACTTGAGCTGCTTGGCGTTGCGCAGACCCCGCTGGCCGCGCATGACGTCGGGGAAGAGTCGGATGATCGTGTGGTGCTGGGCGTTGCCGTTCTTCGCACCGGTGCACTTGACCTGGCTCAGCGTGCGGGTGACCGGGTCGCCGGGGAAGTTCTTGCCCTGCTCGGGCGAGAAGGACAGCGTGTATGGCGAGGAGGTGACCTGCGTCCAGGGGTTGGCCTGCGCCTTGTCCTTCCACATCTGGTTGAAGACGTTCACCGCGAAGTCGTAGATCTTGGCGTTGCCGACCCAGGTGAAGATGTCGTTCCACTGGTTAGTGGCGGCCGCCAGGGTGAAGTTGGCGGAGCCCTCCATGACGATCTTCGATGACTTCCCGCTCCAGGAGAAGATGTAGTACTTCGAGTGCGCCGAGCCGCTCTTGCCGCGGCAGGACCCCTGGCAGACCTTGGCCTGACTGCGTCGGCTGGCGGCGCGGCCCTTGTTGCCGGCCGCGAGCCCGTTCTTGAGCCGCTTGAACTGCGGGTTGGGGACGTCGTTCGACCAGTTGGAGGCGTCCATGAGGACCAGCACGCGGACGCCGCGCTTCTGGGCGCGCAGCAGCGCGTTCGTGGCGCCGCTGCTCATGATGTTCCACGACATGATCCGGATGGTGCTGCCGTGCGGCGCGTGGTCGATCGCGCCCTTGATGTGGTTGTTGATCGCGTACTTCGCTGCGTTGGAGCCCGACGAGCTGTTGAAGATCGGCCCCGGCGTGACGTGGTAGCCCTTCGTCGCCGCGCGGGCGACGTCGGGTGAGTGGGCCCAGCCCAGGGTGAGGGCGATGGCACTGACCAGCACGAGGGCGCAGGCCGAGGCGACCCGCCACGTCTTCAACATCTGTACTCACTCCAGCCCGGCCTGATCACGACCGATCGTCGACTTCCTGGCGACCAGGTCGTCCCCCTGTGGCCGCGCCACCTGGCGGCGACCCCGGCGACTGTACCCCAGAGTCAGCCGCGGCAGGTGGCAATGGCCGCGGCATAGACCGGGCTGTCCTTCAGCGCCGCGGTGGTCTTCTTGACGAGGCCGCCCGGGACCGCGAAGTAGTGCTCGGCGTAGGTGACGATGGTCTGTCCCGACGAGCACCCGATCCGGTGGGCGGGAACGGCCGCGCCGCCCTCGGCACAGCCGCGGTAGCGCGCCGGGAGGGTCGCGCCGTCCTTCCAGACCGTGCCGCACGCCGCCCATCCGGCCGGCGCGGGGCTCGTGGACGGCGAGGCCGGGCTGCTGCTCGGCGTGGCGGGGCTGCTCGAGGACGCCTGGGCGGACATCGAGGAGTCGTCGGACGCGGTGTCGTCCGAGGACGAGCCGCATGCTGCGGCGAACAGCAGCGGCACGACTGTCATGACGACCGCCGCGGCGCGGACCACTCGGGTACCCATGTCTGCGAGCATACGTGACCACGGCCGCCCCGGACGCGTGTCGCGGCCCGACCGGCGCCCCCACCGCGTCCGTCCCCCGCTACGGTTTCCTCGTGAGCACCGCCCCTGTTCGTGTCTACGCCGCCCGGCTGGTCGGCCTGCCGATCTATGACCCCCAGGGCGAGCAGGTCGGCAAGGCGCGGGACGTCGTGGTCACGATCCGGACCGAGAGCAGCCGGCCGCGAGTGCTGGGCCTCGTCGCAGAGGTCTTCGGCCGGCGGCGGATCTTCGTCCCCATGACACGGGTGACGAGCATCGACAGCGGGCAGGTCTACACGACCGGCCTCCTCAACATGCGCCGCTTCCAGCAGCGCTCGACCGAGACGCTCATCATCGGGCAGATGCTCGACCGGCAGGTCACGATCCGCTCCACGGGCGTCACCGGGGTCGTGTACGACGTCGCCATGGAGCAGGCACGCGGCCGCGACTGGTTCCTCTCCCGGGTGGCCGTTCAGGAGCCCGCCAAGGGGCTTCGCCGCCGCGGCCAGACCCACGTCGTCGAATGGAGCGACGTCCAGGGGCTGGCCCGCCGTTCCCCCACCCAGGGCGCGACCCACCTGCTGCACGCGATCCAGGAGATGCGGCCCGCCGACGCCGCGACGATGATCCACGAGCTCCCGGTCGAGCGCCGCAGCCAGGTCGTCGCGGCGCTCGATGACGAGCGGCTCGCCGAGGTCCTCGAGGAGCTGCCCGAGGACGACCAGGTCGAGATCGTGGCCGCGCTCGACCGCGAGCGCGCCGCGGACGTGCTCGAGGAGATGTCGCCCGAGGACGCGGCCGACCTCATTGCCGACCTGCCGCCGGAGACCGCCCAGAGCCTGCTCGACCTGATGGAGCCGGAGGAGGCCGAGGACGTCCGGCGCCTGATGTCTTATGAGGAGAACACCGCGGGCGCGATGATGACGGCCGAGCCGGTCATCCTCGGCCCGGACGCGACCATCGCCGACGCGCTCGCCCACGTGCGCAACCCCGATCTCACCGCCGCGCAGGCCGCGGTCGTCTACGTCTGTCGCCCGCCGCTGGAGGTGCCGACCGGCAAGTTCCTCGGAATCGCCCACATCCAGCGCCTGCTCCGCGAACCACCGTCCTCCCTGGTCGCGGGCGCGCTCGACGAGTCCATGGAGCCGCTCCGACCCGAGGACTCGCTCGACCAGGTGGCTGCCCACCTGGCGACGTACAACCTGGTCGCGGCTCCCGTCGTCGACGAGAACGGCCACCTCGTCGGCGCCGTGACCGTCGACGACCTGCTCGACCATCTGCTGCCCGACAACTGGCGCGAGAAGGCCGTCCGCGCCGAGCCGAACCGCCTGGACTCGAACCGCCCCGACTCGACCCGCCCGGAGGTGACCCGTGGCTGACACGCGTACGACGCGCGCCCGGCTCGACACCCCGCGTGAGACCCGTCGTCAGCTCGTGCGCCGACCCTCCCTGAGCCCGGACACCTTCGGCGTCTTCGCCGAGCGCTTCGCTCGCTACATGGGCACCGCGCGATTCCTGATCTGGATGACGGGCTTCATCGTCGTCTGGATCGGCTGGAACACGCTCGCCCCGACCAGCTGGCGGTTCGACCCCTACGCCTTCCTCTTCCTGACGCTGATGCTCAGCCTGCAGGCGTCGTACGCCGCCCCGCTGATCCTGCTCGCGCAGAACCGCCAGGAGGACCGCGACCGGGTCATCGCCGAGCAGGACCGTCGGGTCAACGCCCAGGCGCAGGCCGACATGGAGTTCCTCGCCCGTGAGATGGCGTCGCTGCGGATGGCGCTCGGCGAGGTCGCCACGCGCGACTACGTCCGCTCCGAGCTGCGCTCCCTGCTCGAGGAGCTCGAGGATCGCGGCGCGTTCGAGGAGGAGACCGGGGAGCGGTGAGGCGAGGGGGACCGCGTACCCTCGTTCCTGTGAGTAACACCCTTCTGGACCGCGTCAACGCCGCGCTGGCGACCGTCAACGACCCGGAGATCAAGCGACCGATCACGGAGCTCGGGATGGTCGAGTCGGTCGACGTCGATGACAAGGGCACCGTCCACACCAAGGTCCTCCTCACGGTGGCCGGCTGCCCGCTCAAGGACACGATCAACCGCGACGTCAACGCCGCGCTCGCGAAGGTCGACGGCGTCACCGCCGTCGACCTCGAGCTGGGCGTCATGACGCCCGAGCAGCGCCAGGAGATGCGCAACGGCCTCACCGGCGGCGCCGCCCAGCGAGAGATCCCCTTCGCCAAGCCGGGGTCGCTCACCAAGGTCTTCGCCATCGCGTCCGGCAAGGGCGGTGTCGGCAAGTCCTCGGTCACGGTCAACCTCGCCCTCGCGCTCGCGAAGCAGGGCCTGAAGGTCGGTCTCGTCGACGCCGACATCTACGGCCACTCGGTCCCGGCGATGCTCGGCGTCGCCGACTCTCGGCCCACCCAGGTCGACGACCTCATCATGCCGGTCCCGACCGCCTCGGGCGTCTCGGTCATCTCCATCGGCATGCTCAAGCCGCGTCGCGACCAGGTCGTGGCCTGGCGTGGCCCGATGCTCGACCGTGCGCTCGTCCAGATGCTCGCCGACGTCTATTGGGGCGACCTCGACGCGCTCCTCCTCGACCTGCCCCCGGGCACGGGCGACATCGCCATCTCGCTCGGCCAGCACCTGCCCAACGCCGAGATCGTCGTCGTGACGACGCCGCAGGAGGCCGCCGCCGAAGTCGCGGAGCGGGCCGGCACGATGGCCGAGATGATGCACCAGCGCGTGGTCGGCGTCGTCGAGAACATGTCCTGGCTGCCCTGCCCGCACTGTGCGGCCGAGGGCAAGGAGCACCGTCTCGAGATCTTCGGCGCCGGCGGCGGCCAGCGGGTGGCCGACACCCTCTCGGCGCGGTTCGGCGCCGACGTACCTCTCCTCGGGCAGGTGCCGCTCGACCCGTCGCTGCGCGAGGGCGGCGACGCCGGAAAGCCGATCGTCGAGTCCGACCCGACCTCGGCCGCGGCCACCGTCCTCACCGAGATCGCGCAGAGCATCTCCGGTCGTGGCCGCGGGCTCGCGGGGATGCAGCTCGGGCTCACCCCCACGAGCAAGTTCTAAGGATCTGCCTGTAGGTTCGGCCCGTGTTCGGGATCGGCTTCGCGGAGCTCGCGGTCATCGCCTTCGTCGCCGTGCTCGTCCTCGGGCCGGACCGGCTGCCGGAGGTCGCCCGCCAGGCGGCGCGTCTGCTCCACCAGCTGCGCAACCTCGCGAACAACGCCCGCGACGAGCTCCGCGGCGAGCTGGGGCCGGAGTTCGCCGACCTCGAGCTGCGCGACCTCGATCCGCGTCGGATCATCACCAAGCAGATCCAGGAGGCGCTGGCCGAGGTCGAGGCCGAGGAGGCCGCGGCCAAGGCACCCAAGCCGCTGCTCGCCGGTGAGCGTCCGCCCTACGACGACGAGGCGACCTGAGCGAGCGCCAGCGCCGAGCGCCAAACTGTCACCGTGACAGTTTGAGCGTGGAGTGACAGCTGCGAAGTGTGACTCTCGACGCGACGTGTCACCGTGACACTTTGGGAGAGCTCAGTCGCGACGGCTCTGCACCGCCGCGACCACCACGAACGGCACCAGCGTGACGCGGCCTGCGTCTCCGGCCAGCTCGAGGAAGTCCTGGCCGACGCGACGGACGACGCCCTCGTGGCGCTGTCCGTCGACCCGGTGGACCCAGCAGCGCTCCCCCGACTCGGCGAGGCGGCGCAGCGCGGAGCCGAGGCCGAGCCGGGCGACCGCCGGCCAGGCCACCGTCGGGACGGCGCGCTCCGAGGCGCCGATCAGGCTGCCGACCGCGTCCTGACGCACGACCCAGTCGACCGCACCGGCGCTCAGCAGGAGCCAGCCGGTCGCGACGCGCTCGAGAGTGCCGTGCAGCGGGCCGATCCCTCGCACCTCGAGCGTCACCGCACGGCCGAGTGATGCCATCAGCCGGGCCGCGAACGTCACCTCGGCGTACTCCGCCCGGCGTCGGTCGACGAGCTCGGCCTCGCGGTCGCGCGCGTACGCCGCCTCCGCTTGGCTCTCGAGGTCGTCGAACAGGGCGAAGAGATCCTCTTCCCACGCCATGCCCGCACCCTGCCAGCGACGGCGACAGTGCTCAAGCACCGAGGCGTCACCGCAGCCGGTGGTCGCGTCCCGGTCAGGGGTCGGAGAGCAGCGGCCCGAGCGGGCCGAGATCGAGGTTGAGATCGTCGGCCGTGAGATCGAACCGGTCCTTGAGGTCCTCCATCGCCCGCTCGAGCGCCATCAGGCCGTTGCCCAGGTCCTCGATCTGGCGCTCGCTGAGATCTCCCTCGTCGACGCGGCGGAGCGCCTGCTTCTCCATGAGCTGACGCACCAGCTCGACGATCGTCAGGACGAGCTTCATCAGATCACGCTCGACCGACTCGGCATCGGTCTCGAGCCGCTGCGCCAGCTTCGTGCGGGGTTGGGTCATCGCGGCCTACCCTCCGCCATCTCCGCCCTGACCGACGCGATCAGGGCGTGCAGGCGGATCTGCACGAGGTCGACGCCCGCGAGCGAGATCACCAGGTCGCCGGCCAGCACGACGCCGCTGCCGAGGAGTCGGTCGACGAGGTCGACCAGCGCGATGCGCGTCTGCGCCTGTCCTTCTGCGGAGGTGAGGGTCATGGTGTCTCCAAGGTGGCGAAGGAGTACGGCGGCCAGGGCCCCGCGACGACCACGTCGACCCCGGCCTCCGCGTCGGCGATCTCGTGCACCCGGGCGGCGAGGTCGTCGCCGGCGTCCTGCTCCACGAGTGCCGCGAGGTTGAGCAGCATCTCCCCCTCGAGACCGGAGAGCCGGGGATCCTGCGCCGGCAGCCGTCGTACGGCGACGGCGCCGTCGGTGACCGCGTCCGAGACCCGCTCCGCAGCCGCGAGCGCCTCCGCGTCGGCGCTCTGTCGCGCCTGGCTCTCCGCCTTCTTCCGGCGCAGGTAGTCCGCCCCGCCGGTCGGCGCGGCCGCACTCGCCCGGGCCTGCGCCCGGGGCTTGGCCACGACCTTGACACTCCACTCGCGGCGGCCGTCGACGCGCTGCAGGGCGGCGCGGAGATCGCCGTACAGGTCTTCGACGCAGCGGCGGACGCCCTCGTCGTCGAGGAAGATCGTGGCCAGGCGAAGCGGCGCGGTCGGCGCCGCGGCGGTGGCCGCGCGGACGACGTCGTCGTGGGCGCGGGCGGTCTCCTCGAGCCAGCCGAGATCCTCCAGGTTCCGGCGCAGGCCGGCCTCGCCGTACTCCCCCAGGTCGACGTCGCTCACGAGGGCCTGGAGGTCGCGGTGACCGATCAGCTCCACCGGTGCTCCGGCGATCCCCGCGACGCCCCGGAGCGCGTCGGGCGGGAGTCCGGCGGAGACGGCGTAGACGTAGCGGGCCCGCTCAGCCATGGCGTTCCTCCTCGCGCTCGTCGGACCGCACCGCACCGATCTCCTCCGGTGCCTCCTCGCGCTCCTCGACGGCGTGCGCGTGCGCGGCCTCCAACGCCTCCACCCGCTCACGGAGACGTCGGTTCTCGTCGGCCATGCCCTGCTCGCTGGAGGTGAGCAAGGGGTCGTTGCGCCACCAGTCGATGCCCATCTCCTGGGCCTTGTCGACGGACGCGACGAGGAGCCTGATCTTGATGGTGAGCAGCTCGATGTCGAGCAGGTTCACCCGGATGTCGCCGGCGATGATGATCCCCTTGTCGAGGACGCGTTCGAGGATGTCGGCCAGCGACGCCGGGTTCGGCGCCCGCGAGGTGCCCTGAGGCGTCACATAGCTCCGGGGAGCGGGAGCCCCGGCAGCACTCTCGGTCATCGGTCCTCCTCGGCGGCCCCGCGGACGTAGCGGCGCAAGCGCCGGCACGAGACCAGGTCGCCGTCGCCGTCGAGCTCCACGGCGTAGCAGGCCAGCACGTCGGTCGTCTCCGGGATGCGGCGCAGCTCGAGCGCCTCGATCTCGATCCGCCAGCCGTCGTCCGTGCGCTCCATGCCGACGACCGCCTCGGCGTCACGGCCGGTGAGGTCGTGAAGCTGCTGGGCCGCGAGCGACGCGGCCTTCGCGCCCCGCAGGTGCGTCGGCCCCTGCCTGGGCTCGTGCCCGGGTTCGTGGGTCGACGTCGGAGTCGGCCTCTGCGTCGTCTTCGCGGTCGTCTTCTGCGTCGGTCGCCGCGGACGGCTGTCGTCGCCGCGTTGCGTGGCGTCTGTCATGTCTGTGTCGTCACCGGGTCCGGCGACGTCCCTCCATCAGTCGTTCGATCAGCTCGTCCTCCCAGCCGGCGGCCTCCTCGTCGCTCAGCTCGCCGGCCTCCCGGCGCAGCGCGACGTCCTCGAGTTGTCGCCGGATGGCGGCCGGGTCGTAGAACTCGCTCTCCGCCTGCCGGCGGATCTGCTCGGCGACGGCGGCGGCGCCGCGCGCCGGGGCGAGCGGCAGGGTGAGCAGGCCGGTGAGGAGGCCCATCAGTCCCCTCCGACGAAGTCGTAGGGCGCCGTAGGCCCCACCAGCCTGATCCGCATCCGGTCGTGTGCCGCCTCGGCCAAGGCCTCGAGCGCGTCCTCCAGGACACGCAGCTCCTCGGCCTCGACGAGTGCCACGACGTCGAGGATGTCGAGGCCACCGACCGGCCGGACGATCTCCGCGGCGACGTGCGGGCGTACGACGTCGAGGACCGTGTCCGCGTCCTCGGCGGCACGGTCGGCCACCGCGTGGGCGGCCAGCTCGCCGAGCCGGATCCGGTCGGCGTGACCGACCTCGTCCGGGAGGTCCTTCGTGCGCTCGCGCAGGTCGCGGACCTCCGGGTCGGCGGCCACGACCTCCGCGAGGACGGCGTCCTCGACGTACCGCGCCCGGATCTGCACCTGCACCTTGCCGGCGAGCTCCTCGAGGAGCGCGCTGAGCCGCTCCGCCTCAGGCGCGAGCACGCGGTCGACCACCTCCTGCTCGTCGGCGAGCAGCGACCCGAACTGGACGGGAACGACCGGGCCGTGCTGGGCGAGCCCGTCCACGATGCTGCTGTAGCGCATCAGGTCCTCCCGCCCAGGCCTCCAGCCGGGCATCACGCCGCCGACCACCGCGGCCAGGTCGTGGAACATCACCTGCCGCAGCGCTGCGCCGTCCGGTCCGACGGCGTCCTCGGGGACGGCCGGCGGGTGGGCGCCGACGACGCCGTACACGAGGACGGCGGCCTCTTCTCCGCCCGAAGTCACTCGGATCGCCTCCGCGAGGACGACGACCTCTTGGTCGGCCGGCGCTCGTCCTGGTCGCTCTCGTCGTCCTCGTCGTCGCCCTTGCCGATGGCCTCCTTGACGCTGTCCTTGGCGCCGCGCAGGGCGCCCCGCGTCTTCGACTCCGTCCCGCCGCTGCCGCGCAGGTCCTGGACGACCTCGCCGATGTCCTTCGCGCCGTGCTCATAGAGGTCGAGCCGGTTCGTCGCCTCCGCGAACCGCAGATAGGTGTCGACACTCGCGATCACGATCCGCGCATCGATCGTCAACAGCTCGATGCCCACCAACGACACCCGGACATAGGCATCGATCACCATGCCCTTGTCCAGGATCACCTCGATGACATCGGCGAGACTGCTCGGCGCCGGCCTCTCCAGGTAACCGCCCTGCCGTCGGCCGCTGGTCTGAGTGGTCATCGTCCTGTCCTCCTCGAGCGGGTCCGGCTCGACCGAGCCGGCGGTTCGTCGTCAGGCTGCTCCTCGGCGTCCTCCGGCTCCTCGTCCGGCTCTTCATCGAGGTCCTCCGCCTCGTCCTCCGGCTCCTCGTAGTCCTCGTCCGCCTCCTCGGCCTCGGCGTCCTCGTCGGCCTCGTCCTCGGCGTCAGGCTCTTCGTCGTACTCGGCCTCGGGCTCTTCGTCCGCCTCTGCCTCGGTCCCCTCCTCGTCGTACTCGGCCTCGGGCTCCTCGCCCTCCTGCGCCTCGTCGTACTCGTCGGCCTCGTCCTCAGGCTCCGCGGACTCCTCGCCGCTGTCCTCCTCGTCGCTGTCCTCCTCGTCGCGGTCCTCCTCGGAGGCGAGGGCGTCCTCGTGGGTCTCGACGACCTCGCCGTCCTCGATGGTGCCGCGCCACCCCTCGACCTGATCCGGGTCGAGGATCGTGCGGGTCATGACATGCCGGCGGAAGTGGAGCAGCTCCGCTCTCACCCGGCGGCCCTGGGCGCGCCAGAGGTTGCCGGTGCGCTCCATGAAGCCCTGGGGGTAGTACTCGAGCACGACGATGATCCGAGTGAGATTCGGGCCGAGCTCGTGGAACGTCACGGAGCCGTCGACGTGCCCCTTCTGGCCCTTGGACCGCCAGACGATCCGCTCCTCGGGGACCTGCTCGAGGATCGTGGCCTCCCACTCCCGGTGCGACCAGAAGATCTGTGCCTTCCACCGGAGCTTGGTGTCCTCCTCGGCCTCGACGTTCTCGACCTTCTTCATGAACGACGGGAAGGAGCCGAACTCCGTCCACTGGTCGTAGGCCACCTGGAGAGGTACGCCGACGTCGATCTCCTCGAGGATCGTGGTGGCCTTGGTGGCCTTGCCGCCACCGCCCTTCCCGCCCCCTTTGCCCGTCACCGTGTCCTTGACCCCGGACACGGCGCCCTTCAGCGCGCCGCCGACGGGCGAGCCTCCCTCGGCCTTGGCCTCGGCACCCTTGGCCACCGCCTTGCCGATCGGGCCGCCGCCGGCGACATCCTCGAGCTTCCCGGTGAGGCCGTCGAGGCGCGATCCGACCGTGTCGAGCGTCTTCTGCCCGAGCGCCGAGACGAGTCCCTGCGAGGCGTTCTTGAACCGGTCCTTGGCCTGCGTGCTGGCTGCCATCGGACTCACCTCCCCGAGCTCGCGGACTTCCGGCTGCCGCCGCCTCGCGGGCTGCTGCTCTTCTTCGCCGCCGGCCGAGGCGAGCTGCTCTTCTTGGTCGCTCGCCGCCGCGGCGGAGGCTCGCTCTCGGCATCCTCCGACGACGTGGCGGTCTCGTCGTCGGCCTGGTCCTCGGACGGGGTCTCGCCCTGGTCCTCGGACGGGGTCTCCTGCTGGTCCGGCGGCTCCTCACCGCCCTCCTGCTCGTCGACGGACGCCCCCTGCAGGGCCTTGGTCATCTGCTCCATCCGGGACGTCGCGACACCGAGCGCCGCGTCTCGAGCCGCCTCCTTGAGCCGGCCGCGGATCTGGTCCTGGAGCTTCTTGAGCTCGGGGCTCGAGTCCAACAGCTTGGAGCCCTGCTCCAGCAGGGACCCGCGGCCCGCCAGCCGCTGGCCGGCCAACAGGCCCGCGACGGTCACGGCGAGCTTCAGCTTCTTGGTCCTGCCGAGCAGGTAGCCGCTGGCGACGCCCACGGCGATCTTCGTGGTTGCTGACATCACTGTCTGAGCCGACCCCGCGCCCCTCCAGACGCGGAAGGTCGCTCCCTCCTTAGCGGCCGCGGTACCCGTGCTCGGGGACCACTAACACCTTCTCCCGCCGGCCGATCGGAGTGGCGTCAGTCATCGTCGTCGCCACCGGCGACGACATCCTCGACCTTCTCCCGCACGGCCTGGATCTTCTCCGCGGCGCTCTCGATGACGCCGCCCACGGCCCGCTTGCTGACCGCCTCGGCGCCCTTCTCCTGGAGGTCGTGGGCCAGATCCGTCAGGTCTCTCCCCCCGTGCTCGTCGAGGTCGAGCCGGTTGGTCGCCTCCGCGAACCGCAGATAGGTGTCGACACTCGCGATCACGATCCGCGCATCGATCGTCAACAGCTCGATGCC